>JBAZUF010000004.1 GCA_041661505.1 Patescibacteria group bacterium
TACTAATGGGGCTTTTAGACCATATATTACCAGTGACAATATGATAAGTTTAGGAGCTTCAACCGCGCGTTGGACAGATTTATGGCTCAGCGGAAATGCTTCAATAGCCGGCAACGTCGGCATCGGGACGACGAGCCCGAAAACAGTATTGCAGGTAAACGGGGTGATTACGCCGAACAATAATAATACCTATACCTTGGGCGACGCTACTTATCGCTTTAGCGAGGTGTACGCCACTAACGGAGTTATAAATACTTCTGACGCGCGGCTAAAGGAAAATATCGTTAGCTTGGGCTATGGCCTTGATACCTTATTGCAATTAAACCCGGTTAGCTTTACTTGGAAAGATAAGCCGGCAGGCGGCACCTACCTTGGTTTAATCGCCCAGGAGGTTTTAACGCTAATACCCGAAATCGTTAATATTGGAAATGATCCGAATCGGACTTTAGGCTTGAATTATGACGGCCTGGCTCCGATTTTAATAAAAGGCCTGCAGGAAGAAAACGCTCGGGTTGATTCCATTGCCGATCAAGTTGAGATTCTAAATATTTCCGCGACCTCGACCGAAGCTCTGGTCGAAATCGAAACCGGCGAAGACTCCCCGGCCGCCGCCGCCTTTGTCGTAAACCAGGCGGGTGAAGGCGACGTCGCCGATTTCCGCTCGGCGGACGTTAGTATTATGAATGTGTCGTCCCAGGGAAAAGTGGCGATTGTCGGAGAATTAGAAGTTGACGGCCGAATTATGGTCTGCTCTTCCGGCGCCTGCTCATCGCGCTTGGACGAAAAAGTTGACGACACTATGGGCGACTTAGGCGTTGAAGGAAAAGTCGTGGCCGGAGCGTACGAGGGCTATTGCGACGAAGGCTACGTCTGGATCCCCGGTTCGGCCGAGTACGGGACTCTGCCCGGATTTTGCATTATGGCTAACCGGGCGAGCATAGGGGATAAACCGCAATCAATTGATTCTTCCACTGCTTACTGGACTAGCCTTTCGCAGGGCGAAGCCGATATCCACTGCCAGTCTTTAGGCGAAGGTTATCATTTGACGACCGACTCTGAATGGATGACCATCGCCGAAAATATTACCCGGGTGGCGGCGAACGACTCGGACGCCGGAAAAGAAGGTTTACAGCTCTCTCTTTCAGCTTCGGGTCTGGCTCTTACTAATGGCAATTCAATCTACGGCTTAACCGGAATGGGCGAATGGACTAAAGGGATCGCTAACCGGGGCGACTTGCCTTTAGTCGGAAGCTTTGACTGGGCCGAGTACGGCGACGTGTCTTCATATAAGTCGCTCGGCATCATCCGCCCTCCTTATTATATGACTGACACTGACAATGGAATTGGTAAAATTATGACTGGTGAAACCGGCGGCAACGTCCGCGGGTATATCCGGGGCCTGAACGGAGTATATTCTTTAGACCTGTCGCACGCCCCGACCGAGAGCTTGCCTGAAGTCGGGTTTAGATGCGCGAAGTAGGGAAGATAAAGAAATACCCGCTAACATTACTGCGCATGAAACCGAAATAAGCCTTGACAGCCTTGATAATTATGTATATACTCTGTATATAATTTATATATATAAAGTAATAATATGAATCAAGCCGTAATAAACGTAAAAATTGACCCGAAAGTTAAAAGCCAAGCCCAAAAAGTCGCCGCCGATTTAGGGCTTTCTTTAAGCGGGCTTTTAAATGCTTACTTGAGGAATGTTATCAGGACAAAAGAAGTCTGCTTCAGCCTTAATAAGCCGGAAATTCCTTCCGCCCGGCTTATCAGATCAATAAAAAAAGCGGAAGAAGACTGGAAGAAGGGAAATTATTATACCGCCGATAGCGTTGATGATCTTATCGAACAGCTTGAGGGGCGGATAAAGAAAAAAGACGGCAAGAAAAAATAGCGAAAACTCTTCGCTGGATATGCTAATTCATTATACAAGGAGGTTTCTAAAAGACGCCGAAAAAGCTCCCGAGAAAATCAGGAGAAATTTTTACGAACGCTTAAAAATATTTGAAAATGATAAATTTTATTCACAGCTTAATAATCATGCCCTTTGCGGAAAATATTCAGGGAGCCGGAGCATCAACATAACCGGAAACTGGAGGGCAGTGTTTAAAGAAAAAAATAACGGAAAAGAGATTCTTTTTATTGGACTGGGAACTCACAGCCAGCTGTACAAAAAATAACAGGGGCGAATATGTTATTGAAAAACAGGTAAAATCCGTGTGTATCAATGATCGCGCTGATAACCAATTTATTATAAGGAGATGAGTTTTCAAAAAAAAGTTTTTGGCGTTTTTTCCGGGATAGCGGTTGTTTTAACAGCGGTTTTTTTGTTTTGGGCGGTTTATTTGCATGGAAATGGCGGACTGGTGCTTGGTGAAAAGCTGGCTGGCCAGGGCGTTCAAAAATCCGCCTCTTCGGCGGACAAGTCGGCGGACAAGCTGGAAGTGGATTTTTTAGACGTCGGCCAGGGCGACGCGGAACTGATTAGGGCGCCGGGCGGACAAAACATCCTGATTGACGGCGGGCCGAACGCCCGGGTAATCGAACGGCTCTCGGACGTTTTGCCGCCCTGGGATTCACAAATTGATTTAATGGTATTAACGCATCCGCATGACGACCATGTTACCGGACTGATTGAAGTGATAAAGAGGTATGAGGTAAAAAAGATTTTATATACCGGGGTTTCGCATACCTCGCCGAATTACCTGGCATGGCTGGAAATTGTCCGGGATAAAAAAATACCTTTAATGATTATTGACCGGCCGCAGAGTGTATTGCTTGCAGACGGCAAAGACGGCGGCGATGAAAATAGGGAAGGCGCCCGGCTGGAAATACTTTTTCCGCTTGAGAGTTTTTTGGGAAAAGAAGCGGAGAATTTAAACAACACTTCAATCGTTATGAGGCTGGTTTACGGCAATACCAGCTTCCTTTTTACCGGGGACGCCGAAGAGCCGGAAGAAAAAGAAATGCTTGAGGAGGGGATTGATTTATCCGCTGATGTTTTAAAAGTCGGGCATCACGGGTCGGAAACAGCGACCGGCGAGGAGTTTTTAAAAACGGTAAAACCGGAAATGGCCGTTATTGAAGTAGGGGCGGACAATAGCTTTGGCCATCCGTCTTTGCGCGTACTAAAGAGGCTTGATCGCGTTAAAGCCAAAATTTTCCGGACCGATGAAGAGGGAAGCGTACGCCTTGTGAGCGACGGAGAGGAAATTTCGGTTAAAAATTGAGGCCTAAATGGATAATGAAAGCTTTGAAAAGGTGTTGAATTTTTTGGAATATAAGGTATAATAAAGAAAAGCCGGCAGTAAAGCCGGATAAGTTTCAAGTATTTAACTATGCCAAAGACCAAAAAAATAAAAAGCGCGAAGGCGGCTGAAGAGGATGTAGAAGCAAAAGATGCCGCCAAAGAAGAAAAAACCGCGGAAGCGGAGCCTGAAAAAGAAGCGGCGAAGACCGATGAAAAAACAGCCGACGAGACGGCTGAACCGGAAAAAGCGGCGGTTGAAGCCGGAGAAAAAAATAATTCCGAAGCGTCCAAAGGAAAAAAAATGAATCCGGGCGGGAAGAAAATACTGGTGATTGAAGACGACTCGATGCTTTCTTCTATGTACCGCATGAAACTGGAAGATCATGGCTATCAGGCTTTTACGGCCAGCGACGGGAAAACCGGCTTGGAGATTGCCAGGAAAGAAAAACCGGATTTGATTTTACTGGATATAATGATGCCGATGGTGGACGGATTTTCGGTTTTGGCTGAAATGCGCTCTGATTCATCATTAAAAAAAGTTCCGGTTATTATTATGACTAATTTAGGGACCAACGAAGACGTTGAAAAAGGGAAAAAACTGGGAGCCACCGATTATATCGTTAAAGCCGACGTTACGCCGTCGCAGATTGTAGAGAAAATTCAAAAGTACCTTTAAACTTAATTTTCAATCTTCAATTATCAATTAACAATATTGATAATTGATAATTTTTAATTGATAATTGAATATGATTCATCCAAAAGAAGAGCGCACTTTAGTTATTATCAAGCCGGACGGAGTGCAAAGATCGTTAGTCGGCGAAATTTTAAAGCGCTATGAGCGCACCGGTTTAAAACTAATCGCTTTAAAAATTGTAGTAGCCGGGGTTGAAATGGCCGAAAAGCATTATTACGACGTCGGCGGAGAAGAGTGGCTGGAAGAAGTCGGCCGCAAGGCCCGGGCGGCCTACGAAAAGAAGGGATTAAAGTCGCCTTATAAGACTAACCGCGACAACGGCATGGCGGTTTTGAAATCCAACGCCAAGTATTTGTCTTCTGGACCGGTTATCGCCATGATCTGGCAGGGAAACCAAGCGGTTGGATTGGTAAGAAAAATCACCGGCGCGACCGAGCCTTTATCTTCGGACGTCGGAACAATCAGGGGCGATTTTACATTGGACACATACGCTATGGCCGACATGGATTCGCGTTCAGTCCGCAACCTGATCCACGCTTCCGGAACGGTTGAAGAGGCGGAGAAAGAGATTCCCAACTGGTTCAAAAAAAATGAGATTATTAAATACACCCATATCCAGGAAAAGATTTTATACGACGTTAATATCGACGGGATATTGGAATAGGCTAATGCGGGCGTAAAATATTACGGCCTATTGACGGGATTCGGGAGATAGGTTAAGATATGGATAAGTAAGAAAACCCTGCAAAAATATGCAATATTCGGCAAAAAACTATTTAGGTTTTATGGGCATGTTGATTACCGTAAAGGTAATGATTTTTGACATGGACTGCCGGGTTAAAACAGGTTAAACAGATAAAGAATAGATAAAATACCAAAACCCGGCCAAAAAAGGAGCCGGGTTTTTTTAGAAAAGCTCTTTTACAAGGAATATCACAAAATACCGCGCAAAAAACAAATAGTGCGCCGCGAAAGGGAAATGACAGGCTGTCTTGCTATGGCAAATGATCATTCTTCTTTTGCGGTACACTAACTTCATGGCTGCCGGGCGGCTCAAAAGCCTTGCACATGTCCGGTAATTTAATACTACAAAAGAGAGGGTGGTTAAGCTATGAAGGAAGTTGTTTCCGCGGCGGTAATTTTGGGGAAAAATATTGTTTTTTAACCTTCTGCCCCTGCGGCGGCCCTTAAATCAATTTGGGCCGGGGCAAAAAACTAAATGGAGGACACACCATGAGCGATGGAACCACAACGACGCAGTTGGACACAAACACGAAGGGTGTCGAGATAGAAACACCCGACGGAACCGTTATCTGGAGGGGGGTAGGATTGCCCCCTAGCCTAATGTATCCCTTACCACAGGTATTTGTGTCCTACGCGCCGTAAAGTCCCTCCTTGGGTCCTAAAGGAACGGCAGCGCTCTGCCGTATTTCTATCCTGTAAGGACCCTGCCGCGTAAACCGAGAGGCTTCGAGAGTTTTCCTGGACAGCGAAATGTGCGCGCTATCCGGTTGAAAATTCTCGAACCTCTCTTCCTTCCTTTTTAATTGGTGAAAAGAGCGTTTATTTGACAGCTTTTTTCGGAAAATGTATAGTTAGAGAATAAGAAAAAATATTTATATATGGAGGGAAATTTAAACCAGGACAATCTAAATAATGAAAAAGAACCGACCATGAAAGATCTTATGGCGGCGATCGACGGTGTGAGGGATGATTTGACCGGAAAGATTGACGGTGTGAGGGATGATTTGACCGGAAAGATTGACGGTGTGAGGGATGATTTGAAGGGAGAGATAAACGGCGTTCGGGATGAGTTGGGAAAGAAAATTGACAGCGCCAATGAAGCGGTCAATGAATTAGTCGAGGTTGTTAACGCTTACGCGACCGATGTTGATAAAAAATTTGAAAATATAGACTCGCGGCTCAAAGGATTAAGCCAGGGTCAGGAAAATCTTGAATTAAAAATGATGAATGTCGCCTATCAACTCGACGTAAATGATCTGCAAAAACGGGTAACTAAATTAGAAGATAAGATCGGAATTGAGCGTTAAAAGTATGAAGATAAAATCGCTAAAACTTAATTTGCTATTGTTATTGCCTTTAAAACGGGCGGCGATTTTGTGTTGACATAAAATGTTAGACGGAAAGATACGCAAAGCCGCCCGAAAAGGTGGACTTTTTTATATTTTATAGGTAAATTAAATACACAGCCTGCCGTGAATATAAACGGGCCGGGCCAGCAAAAAATATGGCTAAAGAAAAATACATCCAATTAAACGACGTCTGCCTTCGGGAATCGGCGCAGGTTTCCGGCGGCGCTATGAGCCCCAAGGATCAGCTTACTTATGTAAGATACCTTTTGGAAGGCGGAATCGACCGGATCGAAATCGGCTTTCCGGGCAGTTCTCCAGTGCAGTTAGAAAATTCAAAAAGGATCGTCGGTTTCGTAGACAAGAACGCGAAGGTTAAGCGGCCGCTTTTAGGCGGACTCGCGCGGGCGAAAAAAGAAGACATTGACGCGATCCGCGAAGCCGGATGCGATTTATGCCATATCTATATTCCTTCTTCGGACGAATTCGTCAAAGCTATGTTTGCCGCGGAAAAATACGGAGATACGGTGGAGGGCAAGCAAAAGTGGACGATTGACCAGGCGGTAAGCATGGTGCGTTATGCGAAGAGTCTGGGATTTAAAAGCGTTGAATACTCGCCGGAAGACGCGGCCCGCACCAGCCGGGAATTTCTCTATAAGATGGTGGAGGCGGTAATTTCCGCCGGGGCGGACGTAGTTAATATTCCGGATACGACCGGACTGCGCATCGGAAGCGAGTTCGGAGATTTAATCGCGGATATTGAAAAAAACGTGCCTAACCGGAAAAAAGCATTAATCTCGGTCCATTGCCATAACGATTCGGATCACTCAACCCATAACGCGCTAGAGGCGATTAGAAACGGAGCCGATATTGTCGAAGGGACTTTTTTCGGTCTGGGCGAGCGATCGGGGATGACCAAGTTTGAGGCGGTTTTAATGAATGTAAACACGCGCCAAGATCTGTTTAGCGGTTTTAAAATAGATTTTAAGCCGGAGCTTTGTGTTAAAATCGTAAACTTTACCGCTAACGCCCTGGGCATGTCAGTCCCCAGGCATTGGGTTGTGGCCGGCTCGCAAAATTCTATTTGCTCATCCGGCACCCATCAGGCGATTGAAGCCCGGGCCAAAGAGCGGGGGATGGAAAGCGCTTATTACAGCTGGCATCCGGAAATTTACGGCCATTCTAAAGTTACCACGGTAATCAACCAGTCATCTGGACGGGAGGGCCTCCGAAAAAGGCTTGAGGAACTGGGCTATATGCTTGGCTCTGAGGAGATGCAGAAAGTTTACGAGCAGTCGATTAAAATCTCCGAAGCTATGGCCGGAAAGCCTTTAGAAGACCGGGAACTGGCGGCTATCGTGCATGAAACAATTGACGTTATTCCTTTCCCGATAAAAGTAAAAAGATGCCAGGCCATGGGCGGAAAAGGAACTATCCCGACCGCTACTGTTGTTATTGAGGTAGAGGGTAAAGAAGGAATCGCGGCCGAAATCGGCGTCGGACCTTATGACGCTATCATGCATTCCGTCGTCCGGGCGGCGGAAAATTTTTATCCTAAATTAAAAGAAGTGAATATTGTTTTGGACGCCTGGAATCCGACTTCGGTAACTTCCGGGTCGGACGCTTTAGCCGATGTTTACGCGCGGATACGGATTAATGATGATATAAACCACGCCTTTTCCGGCCGGGCCGTCCATATCGATACCAACCAGGCTTCGGCCCAGGCTTTTGCCAACTGTTTAAGCTGGTATTTGGCCTCGCTTTAATATATCAAGTTTTAAAATATGCCGAAGACGGCTTTCCAAAAAATAATTGACGCTCACGTTAAGAAATTTTTTCCTGACCAAAGGATGGTTTTAGATTTGGATTGGGTATGGGGGCATGAAATTACAACGCCGAACGCCATTTTGGATATGAAATCCCGGGGGATAAATTCGGTTTTTAACCCTAACCGGATAAAGCTGATGATTGACCATGTCAATCCGCCAAAAGATACGGCGTCGGCGATTCAGTCAAAAATTGTCCGGGACTGGGCGCGGGAAATGGATATTGAATTTTTAGAAGTCGGCCGCAACGGCATTTGCCACGCGGTCATTCCGGAAAAGGGCTGGATCCGGCCGGGACAAATCGGCATCATGGGCGATTCGCATACCTGCACGCACGGGGCTTTTGGCGCGTTTACCGCCGGCGTCGGGACAACCGACCTGGAGAACGCGCTAATTACTGGGCTTTGGATTTGCCCGCCGCAAAAAGTAGTTCGCGTAAATTTTAACGGCGAGCTGGCGAAAAATGTTTTTGCCAAAGATTTGATTTTGGTTTTGATAAAAAAAATCGGGGTCAAAGGCGCGGCTAACGCGGTACTGGAATTCGGCGGAACTGCCGTGAAAAATATGAGCATGGAAGGGCGGATGACAATCGCCAACATGGCAATTGAAGCCGGTGCTAGCTCGGGCATGATGATGACGGATGAAAAAACCATCGAATACCTTTGGCCGACTTTGAAGGATGAATTTAAAAATAGAAAAGAAGCTCTGGCTGATCTGTCAAAATGGAATAGTGACGCGGATGCGAAATATGATCAGGTAATTGATATGGATGCCAGTAAACTGGCGCCGGTAATAACTGATAATTTTTCCCCGGAAGACGTCCATTCGGTTAAAGAATTGGCTGGCAAAAAAATTGACCAAGTCTATATCGGCTCCTGCACCAACGGAAGGATTTCCGATTTAAGGATTGCCGCCGGCGTGTTTAAAGCTATGGGAAAACCGGTACATAAAAATATCCGGTGCATCATCGTGCCGGCTACGGCGCATATTTACGGCCAGGCTTTGCGCGAAGGGTTAATCGAAATATTTTTACAAGCCGGCTGTTTAATAAGCGCTCCGACTTGCGGCGCTTGCCTGGGGATGTCAAATGGAGTAATCGCGCCGGGCGAAGTATGCGTTTCAACAACCAACCGCAATTTTCCCGGACGGATGGGAAAGGGCGGGATGGTCCATCTGGCTTCGCCAATAACCGCGGCTTTAGCGGCAGTGGATGGAAAAATTACCGAGCTGGGTATTGAACTTGGAGAAAAAGTTGAAAAATTTGTTTCTTCCATAATTAAAGACGGGACGCCTATGTCTTTAACCGGCTGGAAAGAAAAAAAGGCCGGGCCAGTTGATTATAAAGCCATGCTGAAAAACATAGGCAATGGGGAAGAAAAAGATTTTTCCGGGCCAGCCGGCTATGCGCCGATAAAAAATATTGATACCGACCAAATTATACCGGCGCGATATTTAACCGAAACCGATAAAGCTGAACTGGGAAGGCATTGCCTGGAAGACGCTCAATTCAGCGCCGAAGAGAGAAAAATAATTTTAGAATCGCAAATTTTAGTAGCCGATGAAAATTTCGGCTGCGGTTCAAGCCGCGAGCACGCCCCTTGGGCCTTGGAAGCTAACGGCATAAGATGCGTTATTGCTCCGTCTTTCGCCCGGATTTTTTATAACAACATGTTTAATAATGGATTGCTCTGCATTGAACTCCAGCCGGAAGAAATAAGTGAATTGATGGAGGTAAAGCCTAATAGCCTGGAAATTGACTGGAAGAATGGCGTTGCCAAAACGGAAAAAGGGAAGCAATACAAATTCAGCCTGTCTGATTATCAAAAAGAATTAATTAAAAATGGCGGCAGTGCCGGCTATATGCTAAAGCTGGCCGCGGATATTAATATTTAATATGGCTAAAAAAATAATCGCATTAGTCGAAGGCGACGGGGCTGGCCCGGAAATGATGCATGAAGCCTGCCGGATAGCGGTTGCCGCCGCCAAAATGGACGGGATAGAAATTGAATTCGAAAAAACCCCGATGGGCTGGAATGCTTATCATGAACATGGCGATACCTTGCCCGAAGAATCCTTTGAAAAAGCGGTTCGCATCGGAACTATTTTTTTCGGCGGCGTCGGCGATCCGAAGTTTGATAAAACCATAGGAATGGAAAAACCGGAAATGAGGCCGGAAGCCCGGGCGCTTTTGGCTTTAAGGAAAGAAATGGGTCTGTTTTTAAATTTTCGGCCGATTATTTATTATAAATCGCTTGAAGCGCTCGCTAACGTAAAACCGGAAACTATTCCCGAAGAAGGAGTAAAACAAATCTGGATCCGTTATTTATTGGAAGACAGCTATTTTGGCAATGCCGATTTAATGGACGAGGTGCCGGAAAAGGTGCGGCAGAAAATCGGGCTAAAGATGAAAAAAGATGTTTGCCTGGAGGATGAGATAGTCTGCGACCTGGCTTATTATAAAAAATCCACGCTGGAAAAATATATCCGCGCCTGCTTTGCCTCTGCCCGCGAAATGAAACTGCCCTTAATTTCGATAGACAAGGCCAATGTCATGGCCCGCTATGATTTTTGGCGGAAAATCGCGACGAAAATCGGCGCCGAAGAATTCCCGGACGTGGAGCTTATCCATCAACTGGTCGACTCGGCCAATTCCATGCTTTTTACGCCGGCCAAATTGCATGGAGTTATCGCCTGCGGGAACGAGCATGGCGATATCTTATCGGACGGCGCGGCCGCGGCTTTGGGCAGTATGGGGCTCATGTGTTCTTCGGCAGTTAATCCTGATACGGGCCAGGCAATGTTCGAGTCCGGGGCCGGAACCGCTCCGACTTTAGCCGGCCAGGATAAGGCAAATCCTTTAGGCCGGATTTTAACCGGAGCGTTGATGCTTCGGCACATTGGAGCAAAAAAAGGCGCAACTGCCATCGAAGAAGCTGTTAACCGCGCATTGTCAGAAGGCTGGCGCACCGGCGATTTGTTTACAAAAAAAGATGACCCGGCCAAACTTTTAGGTACGCAAGCGATGGGGAAAAAAGTTTTGTCATATTTATAGATCGTAACGCCTGGCGGAAGATGTCCTTTTTAGCCGGCAAGGCCTTGACAGCGGTAAAGGAATAAAATATAATATTTATATATGCTTAACCTGGCAAGAAAAATCGTATTGATTGTCGTAGAGGTAGTAGTCATGGTAATGACTCCTTTTCGCGTTTGCCGGGTTAGAGTAAGAGCATAAAAAGAAAAAAAGCTAAGATGAACCCCCGGCAAACAAGCCGGGTTTTTTTGTAAGATGTTCTTTTGTAGACGGGTGGGCTAATTATGATAACGCGCCTGAAATGGCAAGCGAGCTAATCGTTTTTCGCTTCGGGCGCGTTAAGTAATTGTTTCCTTCGCGGCAGTCCTGGCGTGCGGCAAGCGACAAAATCGCTTCCAGCAGACGGCGACAGAATCGCCTCTCAATTTTAGCACATAGGGCAAAAACCCGAACAGGCATTTTCCTGCCAGGCTCTTTCCCGCAAGGCTTTTTTACAAGAGCTAACGCACCCGTAACAATATGGTGTTTCCAAAAGTTTGGAAGCATCCGGGGGGTCTATAGATTGCAGATTGATTTATAGATCCCCCTCCTTCCTTTTTCATAATTTAATTAAATATTTAGCCAATTTTAGTCTTGACATATGGGCCAAAAAGCACTACTATTATCATATGATAACCAGACCGCAAAATATTTTATTGGTAAACTTGATTCTACCCACCTAGATGGCGGTTTTCCAGCATGGATAAAAGATAAAAACTGCCACACTAAAAGGTGGCTTTTTTAATATAGCGGGCCGTTTAAAAAGCCCGGGGAGAGAAAAAAACATAAAGATATGACCATCCAAAACGGGACAGTAAAATTTTATAAGTTAAAATGCGTTCGATGCGGCGCTGTTTGGGATGAAAAAGAGACTTCGTCCGCCTGCTTAAAATGCGGCGACGCGCTGGAAGCCCACTACGACTGGGAGTTTATCAAATGCCGTTTAAACCAGTTCAATCTGAAATATACGCCGATTTCCGCCACCAAATATTTGAATTTTTACCCAATTTTGGATTTAAAAAAATTAGTTACTTTAAATGAAGGCGGGACTCCCCTTCGAAAATCAAAAAAAATCGCCAAACGGCTGGGACTGGAAAACCTTTATTTTAAGGATGAAACTTCCAACCCGACCGGCGGTTTTAAAGACCGGGGGACTATGGTGGAAATAACTAAGGCGCTTGAGATGGGAGCCAAAGCGGTGGTTGTGGCTTCCACCGGAAATATGGCCGCTTCGGTTTCGGCTTATGCCAGTCAGGCGGGTATTCCGGCTTACATCGTCGTCCCCGAAGGAACGCCGATTGGAAAACTCTCCCAAACTTTGGCTTATGGCGCCCGGGTCATCCAAGTCCGCGCCACTTATTCGGAATGCGCGAAACTGGCCGAAGAAATAGCGAAAAAATACGGATTTTATTTGGCCGGTGATTATGTTTTTCGGGGCGAGGGGCAGAAATCGCAAGGCTATGAAATTGTCGAACAATTATCCTGGCGCGCGCCGGACTATCTAATCGCGCCGATCGGCTGCGGGACCAATATCGCGGCGATTTATAAAGGCATAAAAGAATTTCACGATCTGGGCTTTATCGATAAATTGCCGAGAGTCATCGGCGTCCAGCCCGAAGGCGCCAATACCGTAGTCGACGCCTATAACCGCCGGTCAACGAAAATAAATCCAATTGCCAAGCCCAAAACAATCGCTTCGGCCGTCGCCGTCGGCTACCCTTTAGACGGTTTAAAAGTTCTGCGCGATATTAAAGAATCAAAAGGCATGGCGATTAGCGTGAATGACGAAGAGATCTTAAACGCGGAAAAAGAACTGGCTTACGAGGAATCGATTTTTGTCGAACCGTCGGCCGCGCTTTCGCTGGCCGCCTTGAAAAAAATGTGTTCGAAAAAAATCGTCGGGAAAAATGAAACAGTGGTCTGCGTTTTGACCGGAAACGGGCTAAAAGATCCGGTAACCATGCTGAAAATTCTCCCATCGCCTCCGTCAATCGAGCCGAAACTCTCGGAAGTCGACCATTATTTGAAAATGAAATTATATAACATCCAGGCCACGGTCGAAAAAGATAAAGCGGAAATCCTCTTTAGCAAAGCGCCCGGTTTAGCCCAAATAAAAAAAACGGTGCAAAAGAAGTTCGGCCTGGACTTAACTAAAATTTATCTGGACGCTATCCACGCTGAAGTGAAAGAATTTTTTAATAAAGAAGAAAAAATGAGAAAATCGGATTTGCAGCACATCATTGAAGCTAATTTAAAAACCGATCCCAAGGCGGTAAAAATAATCAAAGTCGAAGATTTTAAAGTGAGCACTTCAAAAGCCGCTAAGGCCGAAGCCCAGGTTTGCGTAAAAATCGCCGAGAAACGCATCTGCCGGGTGAATTCTTTCGGCGTGGGGCCGGTGGACGCGATTATGAGAGCGATCCGCGAAGTCATTAAAAAAGAAAAACTGCCCAATTACTGGCTCATTAATTTTGACGTGAAAATCGACAGCAAAGGAACCGACGCGACGGTGGAAGTTACTATGGAATTAAAAGACGAAGCCGATAACAAAGTTATCTCAACCGCCGCTTCGCCGGACATTATTGTCGCTTCGATTGAAGCGTTTGAACGGGGATATAATATTCTCTATAATAAGAAAAAATAATATGGAGACCACAAAATACATCTGGCAAAACGGAAAATTGGTAAATTGGGAAGACGCTAAAATCCATGTCTTAAGCCACTCGCTCCATTACGGCTCGGGGGTTTTTGAAGGCATCCGGGTTTATGAGACGAAAAAGGGCCCGGCGATTTTTCGCCTCCCAGAGCACGTGGACCGGTTTTTTTACTCGGCTAACGCGATGAAAATGAAAATGCCCTGGACTAAGGATGAGTTTAAGGCCGCCATAATTGAAACCGTGAAAAAAAACGATTTGAAATCGGGCTATATCCGGCCCCTGGCTTTTTACGGCTACGGCGAGCTTAGGATCAGCCCGCTAAAATGCCCGGTCGAAGCGATTATCGCCGCCTGGCCCTGGGGAAAATATTTATCGGCCGACCCGATTAAGGTAAAAGTTCCGGACTACATAAGAATTCATCCTAAGTCATCAATAGCAGACGCGAAAATTTGCGGCCATTATGTCAATTCAATCCTTTCCTTTTTAGAGGTGGAAGCGGCCGGCTACCACGAAGCGCTTTTACTCGACTTTGAAGGAAACATCGCCGAAGGTCCGGGAGAAAATTTTTTTCTTGTGTCCGGCGGAAAATTGGCGACCCCAAAACTGGGAAATATTTTAGCGGGAATTACCCGGCAGTCGATTATTGAGCTTGCGGGCGATTTGGGATACGCGGTGGAAGAAAAAACAATTACGCTTGACGCCGCGATAGCGGCGGATGAATGCTTTTTTACCGGAACGGCGGCTGAAGTAACGCCGATCGGATCTATTAATGATTGCCTGATTGCCGGCGGAGCCTTTGGCCCGATTACCCGGCGTTTTAACGACGAGTTTATGAAAATCGTTTCCGGGGAAAATGAAAAATACGAAAAATGGTTAACATACGCGAATTAATTTTGAAACTGCCTCTTATGAAACTGCCATCAGAAAAATTAAAAAAGGGAATTGCCACTATGCCGCACCGGGCGCTCTTGCGGGCTGACGGCTTGCGCGGCGCGGATTTTAAAAAGCCTTTTATCGGCGTGGCTGATTCTTATAACGATATTATTCCCGGGCACATTCATCTGCGCGAGCTGTCAGAAGAGGTGAAGCGGGGAATCCGCGATGCCGGCGGCGTGCCGTTTGAGTGGGGCGTACCGGGGGTTTGCGACGGCATTGCCATGCACGTCGAAATGCGCCTGTCACTGCCTAGCCGGGAGCATATCGCCGACAATATAGAAATCATGGTGCTGTCTCATAGCCTGGACGGCTGGGTTGGCGTAACTAACTGCGACAAAATCACGCCCGGAATGCTAATGGCGGCCGGGAGGCTTAATCTTCCGGCGGCAATTTTAACCGGCGGGCCGATGAAGGCGGGAATCGTGAATGGAAAAAAAATGGACGTGATTTCCGATTTTGAGGCGGTAGGGCAAATTGAAGCCGGAAAATTATCCAAAAAAGAGGCTTTGAAAATTGAATGCGAATCCTGCCCGGGCGCCGGGAGCTGCGCCGGGCTTTTTACCGCTAATTCTATGGCGGCCATGACCGAAGTTTTAGGCATGTCAGTAACGGGCTCTGCCACAACGCTCGCCCTGGATCCGAAAAAAAAGAAACAAGCTTATGAAACCGGCCGGCGCATTGTGGAACTGGTAAAAAGGAACATTAAACCAAAAGATATAATGACCAAAAACGCGTTTTTAAACGCAATAAGAGTGGACATGGCTATCGGCGGCTCGACCAATACGGCCCTGCATTTGCCGGCCATTGCCAAAGAATGCGGAATTAAGCTGGAGCTCGGGCTATTTGACCAGGCCTCCCGGCAAACTCCCAATATTTGCCATATTCGGCCGGCCGGGCCTTATGTTATGGAAGAACTGGATCAGGCCGGAGGCATCCCGGCGGTGTTAAATCGCCTGAAAAAATACTTAAAGCCAGCCATAACTATTAATAAAAAGAATATTTTAAAAATTGCCGAAGAAGGAAGGGTGCGGAATGAAAAAGTAATAAGGCCGCTTTCGGACCCGTTCTATAAAGAAGGCGGCATCGCGGTTTTAAAAGGGAATTTAGCGCGGACTTCGGTAGTAAAACAGACCGCGGTCGAACCGGAGATGCTGAAAATTACCGGGCCGGCCAAAGTTTTTTCCGGCGAGCAGGCAATTTTAAAAGCCGTGGCCCGGAAAAAAATTAAAGACGGCGACATTATCGTAATTAATTTTATGGGTCCGGCCGGCGCGCCGGGCATGCCGGAAATGCTTACGCCCACGGCCGCCATATCCGGCGCCGGATTAAAGTGCGCGCTGATTACCGACGGCCGTTTTTCCGGCGGAACTCGGGGGGCGGCTATCGGCCATATTGAACCCGAAGCTTTTCATGGCGGAGTAATCGGCATTATAAAAGACGGCGACCTGATTGAGATTGATATTCCCAAAAGAAAATTAAATGTGGCGCTAAGCCGCGCGGAAATTAAAAAGAGGAAGAAGAATTTAAAAATTCCTAAAAGAAAAATGACCAAGATGCTGGAAAAATACCGAAAGGATAACAAAAAAGCCTGAATTATTTTTGATTATATTCTACCATGTTAAATTTATATGATCGGAGCTGACGTATTAATAAAATCATTACTGGAAGAGGGAGTCGAGGTAATCTTCGGCTATCCGGGAGGGGTAACCATACCTTTGCATGACCGGCTGGCTTTTTATCCGAAAATAAGGCACATCCTTCCAAGAAACGAGCAGGGCGCGGCTATGGCGGCTGATGCTTATTTCCGCGTTACCGGCAAGCCGGGAGTCTGCCTTTCGACCTCCGGACCGGGCGCGACCAATTTAATTTCCGGCATCGCCAACGCTTATATGGACTCAATCGGCGTGGTGGCCATCACCTGCCAAGTTTCCACCAAAATTTACGGCACGGACGCTTTTCAGGAAATAAAAATGACCGAGCTTACTAAAGCTATTACCAAGAAGAATTATTTTGTTAAAGACGTAAAAGACCTGCCGAAAATAATTAAAGAAGCTTTTTACCTCGCCCGCTCGGGGCGCCCCCGGCCGGTGCATATTGATTTGCCGGTGGACGTTATTAAAGCCGAAGTGAAGGAATTTTCTTATCCCCGGGACAAGGACGCGGAAGCTTTATCCGGACGGGATTATAAAGTAAGCCGGGAAACGGAAAAAGAAATTGAAAAGGCAGTTAAATTAATCCATGAAGCGAAAAAGCCGATTGTTATCGGCGGCCATGGTATAATTTTGTCGGGCGGATCAGAAGAGTTTAAAGAATTTATAGAAGCCAATGAACTGCCGTTTGTTACGACGCTTTTGGGAATAAGCGTTTTGCCGGATAAGCATCCTTTAAATTTCGGCATGGCCGGAATGCATGGCATGGCTTACGCCAATTTGGCGGTGCATAGCGCTGATCTTATTATCGCCCTGGGAACCAGGTTTTCCGACCGGATTACCGGGAATCTTGAGCATTACGCCAAGCGGGCTAAAGTAATCCACTTGGATATTGACGCGAGAGAAATCGGAAAAAATGTTAAGGTGGACGTTCCGCTTATAGGCGACGCCAAAAGCATATTAAGGCTAATGAACAAAAAATTGGCCGGATATAAAAGAGAGCGCAAAAGCCGGCGCTGGGTCGATCAAATCTGCACCTTAGAAGAAAGGACCAGCCTTGATAAAATTAAAACTGAAGCCAAGCTGAAAAGAACCGGGCATATTTTTGCCTTTGAAGTGATTGAAGAAATTTCTAAACAAGCGGCCAAAAATGCAGTCGTCGTTTCGGATGTCGGGCAAAACCAGATGTGGACGGCGCATTACTTTGACTATACTTATCCCGGCCAATTTTTGTCTTCCGGCGGCTTGGGCTGTATGGGCTACAGCCTGCCGGCGGCGGTAGGCGCGCAAACCGGCAAGCCCGGCGCCCAGGTTTGGTCAATTATGGGCGACGGGGGACTGCAGATGAATATTCAGGAGCTGGGGACGATAATGGAACAAAAATTGCCGATAAAGATTATTGTTTTAAATAACGGGTTTTTGGGCATGGTGCGCCAATGGCAGGAATTGTTTTTTAAGAAAAATTATATGTCTACGCCGCTTTGCAATCCCGATTTTATCGAAGTCGCGAAAGCTTACGGCATCGAAGCATATAGGATTACCAAACTTGATCAGGTGGCGCCGATGATAAAGCGGGCGGCGGCGGGAAAAGAGTCGATTTTTCTTGAGTTTGCTATCGAGCCGGAGGCTAATGTTTTTCCCATGGTGCCGCCGGGGCAAGCTTTAAGAGATACGTTAATTTGTAAATAATTATTAATTTAAGTTATTGTTTTTAATTTTTCATTTTGCGAGCATTTAAAAAATTAATTACAATTAATAAACATTAAAATATTCTAATAAAAAAAATACTATGGCAAAAATTGATTTTGGAGGAGTAGTAGAAGAGGTGACGACCAGGGAAGAATTTCCTTTGGAAAAGGCGCGGGAAGTGCTGGCTAATGAAGTGGTGGCCGTTATCGGCTACGGCGTCCAGGGGCCGGGGCAGGCTTTAAATTTGAAAGACAACGGCATTAAAGTAATTGTCGGACAAAGAAAGCCCGGCGCTTCCTGGGACAAGGCTTTAGCGGATGGTTTTAAACCGGGAGAAGATTTGTTTGAAATTGAAGAAGCCTTGGAAAAGGGAACGATTATTTGCTATCTTCTTTCCGACGCCGGGCAAATCACTCTTTGGCCGACTGTTAAAAAACATTTGACCAAAGGCAAGGCCCTTTATTTTTCCCACGGCTTTGGAATAACCTACAAAGACCAAACCAACATCATTCCGCCGGCTGACGTGGATGTTATTTTAGTCGCCCCAAAAGGCTCGGGGACTTCGCTCCGCCGCTTGTTTGTCGCCGGCAAAGGGCTTAACTCAAGCTACGCGATTTTCCAGGACGCTACCGGCCGGGCGGCCGATCGGGTTAGGGCTTTGGGCATTGCCGTAGGATCGGGATTTTTATTTCCCACTACGTTTGAAAAAGAAGTCTATAGCGACTTAACCGGGGAGCGCGGAGTTTTAATGGGCGCTTTGGCCGGCATTATGGAAGCCCAGTACAACCTGTTGCGGAAGATGGGGCACTCGCCGTCCGAAGCCTTTAATGAAACGGTTGAAGAAGCGACCCAGAGCCTAATCCCTTTAGTGGCGGAAAACGGGATGGATTGGATGTATGCTAATTGCTCTACGACTGCCCAGCGCGGAGCCCTGGACTGGCGCCACGAATTTCGAAAGGCGGTGGAACCGGTTTTTGAAAAATTATACGGCCGGGTAAAAAACGGCGAGGAGTGCCAGGTGGTTTTAAAAGCCAATAGCGATCCGGATTATCGGGCAAAATTAAATAAAGAGCTGGAAGATATGCGCAATTCGGAATTATGGCAGGCCGGAGCGGCGGTTCGCGCCTTGCGCCCGGAGAGGCAAAAGTAATTTTTGGCCGGCCTTTAGCGAAAGCGGCAGGCGAGCTTTTTTGAAGCCTATTTTGTTTTTATAAAATAAATATATTGCTATGAAACAAGTAATCAGTTCCGGCAACGCGCCAAAAGCCGTTGGGCCGTATTCGCAAGGGATAAAATCCGGAGAATTTTTATTTCTTTCGGGGCAAATTCCTCTAAGGCCGGACGGAAGCCTTGTGGAAGGCGATATCGAAGCGCAGGCCGCGCAAGTTTTAGAGAACATAAAAGCTCTTTTGTCCGAGGCCGGAATGGGCTTTCAAAACGTGGTAAAGTCCACCATGTTCTTAGCCGACCTGGCCGATTTCCAGAAAGCTAACGAAGTTTACGCCAAGTATTTTACCGAGCCTTATCCGGCCCGGGTTACAATTCAAGTTGCCGGGATTCCTAAAGGCGCAAGGATTGAAATTGAAGTAACGGCCAAGGCCTAGCCCGCCCAAAACCCGATTTTTGCGGAATAACCAAGCAATTTAGAGCCATCCTAAAAGGGGTGGCTCTTATATTACTTATATTAAAGTTTATTTTTTTATTTTCGTTTCGGCTATTAAAGCCCCTAAAAATTTTTCTACCGCCTTTAGCCCTTGGCCCGCGCGGGCCTCGGTGTAGGCGTTTAGGCAGGCGCTTCCGATTACCGCCAATTCAGCTTTTCCTTTCAAGGACTGGAGGTGTTCTTTTTTTGATATGCCAAAACCCACGGCGATCGGAATATGGATATAGCGTTTTATTTCTTTTAGATGCTTATTTAAAGAGCGGTCCAGACTGGATTTCACGCCGGTTGTCCCTTTGCGTCCGACATAATATAAAAATCCGCCGGCTACTTTGGCGTTTTTTTTCGCTCGCTCGGCCGTAGAAGCCGGGGAAAGAAGGCGGATAGGAATAAGATTGTTGTTCTTCGCGTGGCGGATATAGTGTTCTTCGGCTTCCTCTTCCAAGGGAATATCGGGAAAAATAAGGCCGCTGGCTCCGGCCGCTTCGGCGTCGCGGCAGAATTTTTCTACTCCGTAATTTAAGACTACGTTAAAATATCCCATAAACAGTAAAGGGATTTCTACCTGGCGCGAAAGCTCTTTCATGGCGCGAAAAGAGTCGCGAACCCGGGTGCCGTTATCAAGGGATTTCTTATTGGCTTTCATGATTGTCGGCCCGTCCGCCATCGGATCGGAAAAGGGAATTTGCAATTCGACAAAATCAACGCCTAAGCGGGCCATAAGCTTAACTAAATTCAAGCTTTCTTTTATAGTCGGATAGCCGATTACTATGTGAGTCATCAAGCCGAGGCGATTTTCTTTTTTTATTTTTTCAAGCTGTAAATTGATCTTATTCATATAATAATGGATGCCGGAATTCTCTTTCGTGGAATTCCCGCCCGCCTTATATTTTACTTTTTAAATAGTCTTTCCAGCCCTGGTCGCCTAAAGCTTCCGCCACGATAAAAATATCTTTGTCTCCCCGGCCGGAAAGGTTAATGACGATGGTTTTATTTTTCTTTAGCTTAGGCGCGAGCTTGATGGCATGGGCGACGGCATGGGAAGACTCCAAAGCCGGAATTATTCCTTCGGTTGAAGCCAGCAATTTAAAAGCGGCTAGCACTTCTTTATCAGTAACATATTTATATTCCACCCGGTTTTCCTCAAACAGCTTTCCGTGCTCCGGCCCGATTCCGGAATAATCGAGGCCGGCTGAAATGCTGTGGGTATTCTGGATTTGGCCGTCGGCATCCTGGATAAAATAGGATTTATAACCTTCAACCACCCCGACTTTTTGGTTTTTTTGGAGCCGGGTGGCGTGGTCGCCCGTTTTTTTTATTCCTCTTCCGCCGGCTTCAACGCCGATTAATTTTACGCTTTTATCGTCAAGAAAAGGGTTGAAAATCCCGATGGCGTTCGAGCCGCCGCCGACGCAGGCGACAATGTAATCCGGTTTTTTTATTTTATAGATCTCTTTTAATTGCTTTTTTACTTCGAGCCCGACGATGGTTTGGAAGTCCCGGACGATTGACGGGTAGGGATGGGGGCCGAGAGCCGAACCCAGGAGGTAATAAGTGTCGTCAACGTTGGTTATCCAATCTTGCAGGGTGGCGGTTACCGCGTCCTTTAGCCTTTGGGTGCCGTGCAAAACCGGGACGACTTCGGCGCCTAATTGTTCCATCCAAAAGACGTTGGGGCGCTGGCGCTGGTAATCGACTTTGCCCATGTAAACCGTGCATTTAAAGCCGAATTTAGCGGCCACGGTCGCGGTGGCAAGGCCGTGCTGGCCCGCTCCGGTTTCGGCAATAAGCCTTTTTTTGCCCATCCTCTTAGCAAGGAGCGCCTGGCCTAAGGAGTGGTTCATCTTATGGGCGCCGGTTAAATTTTGGCCTTCATTCTTAATAAAGATTTTGGCTCCGCCCAGGCGGCGGGTTAAATTTTCGGCAAAATAAAGCGGCGTCGGACGGCCGCCGTAGTTTTCGTAAAGGCTCATGAGGTCTTTTAAGAATCCCGGATCCCGCTTTGCTTTTTCGTAAGCGATTTCTAATTCTTCCAGGGCCGGGATAAGCATTTCCGGCACATACCTTCCGCCGAGCTTTCCGAAGTGCCCGCCCCGATCGGCGTCATACTTAGTTTTTATAAAGATGTTCATATTTTTTTATTCCGCGATTATATTTTTCATAAGCAGTTTCATTTTATCATTACTTTTTTTTCCGGGATAGTCTTCAACTCCCTGCGATACATCGATTATTTCCGGTTTGAGTTTATTAATATATGAATCTATATTCAAAGGGCTTATGCCGCCGGCCAGGATTAAAGGCCAGCCCAGTTTTCTTAGCCGGGTGAAAATTTTGTAATTTTCGAATTTTATCTTTTTTCCCCCGGCTTTATCTTCCGCGCTGGAAGCGTCCAGAAGAAATTTATCAATTTTTCCCAGGTATTTTTCAAGCTCCGTTTTTTTATCTTTTTCGTTTTCCTCCCCTTTTATTTTAAATGATTTCCAGACTTCGATATTTTTTTTAAACCGGCTGCAAAATTCCGGCGCCTCATCGCCGTGGAATTGCAAAACATCAACCAATCCGCTTGACGCTAATTTAAGCAGTTTTGACTCTTCCATGTTAACGGTAACGGCAACGATCTTTGGAAAATTTTTTGACACTGATTTAAGAGTTTTTATTTCTTCTGCCAGTTTCAGAAACTTGCCAATCGAAACAGATCTTGGGCTTTTGGGAAAATCAACAATAAAACCAAGATAGCCGGCGCCCCGCGCTATGGCGTTCTTCGCGTCTTCCAAATTAGTAATTCCGCAAAATTTTACTTTCATATATTTTCGGCGGCGCCATCATCAAAGGCCATTAACTCGTCAATTGCTTCGCCGATATTCCCGGCTTTCATTAAGGATGTGCCGACTAAAATCGCGTTCGCGCCGGCCGCTTTCATTTTTACGGCGTCCAGCCGGCAATTAATTCCCGACTCCGCCACCTTTATTATATCATCAGGGATTAAAGAGGAAAGCCGCGGAAAATTATTTATGTCAATTTTCATGCTTTTTAAGTCCCGGTTATTGATGCCGATGATGCTTGAGCCGGGTTTTTTTATACTGGACATAAGCCGCGCTATGCTTTGGCATTCTTTCTCATCGTGCGCTTCGACCAAAACATCAAGATCCAGCCGGCCAGCCAAAGAATATAATTCTTTTAGCTGCTCTTCCTCTAGAATCGCGGCGATCAGAAGAACGGCGTCGGCGCCGAAAGCCTTGGATTCATATAGCTGGTAAGGATCAAAAATAAAGTCTTTGGAGAGGACCGGTAAACCGGCAGCCCCTTTTACCAAAGGAAGAAAGCCGAGACTGCCGTTAAAAAATTTTTCTTCGGTTATAACCGATATAGCGCTGGCTCCATGGTCTTCGAAAATCTGGGCGATTTCCAAAGGATTGAATCCTTCCCGGAAGGCCTTTTGGCCGGCAGAAGGGGAAAAATTTTTAATTTCCGCGATTAATGAAAGCCCTTCTTTCTTTAAGGTTCCGGCAAAATCCCTTTTCTCATAATTATTGCCCTCCTTATCGGCTTTGATTTTTTCTTGCAATCCGTCCAAACTGGTTTTTTTCATCCTTTCACTAATTTCCAGGATTTTGTTTTCGCAAATTTTATCAAGAATAGTATTGGTTTTTTTGTATTGCATAAAGATATCTGGATAATTTAATGCGGCCTGGCCGCTCCGGCCAGGCAGGCCT
The DNA here is from genome assembly GCA_041661505.1 of Patescibacteria group bacterium. Taxonomy (NCBI): domain Bacteria; species Patescibacteria group bacterium. Next base: position 23,241 of record JBAZUF010000004.1, read on the forward strand.
ATACTTTGTTTGAAATCTCAATAAAGTCTTTAAGCTTGCTAAGAGCTTTTCCCGATTCAATCATATCTTTCGCCAATTTTATCCCTTCTTCCATTTTTCCGGCTTTCCCAAAAGCGAGCATGCCCGCGGCCGAATTTAGAAGTACGGCGTTTAACTGGGCTTCGGTTGCCTTGCCATTTAAGACGTTTAAGAATATTTTGGCGTTTTGATCCGCGCCGCCGCCTTTTATTTCCTCTATATTATACAGCTTTAAGCCAAAATCGCGAGGATTTATTTCGCATCGCGCGGCCCGGCCATTTTCATAAGTATAAAGCTCTGTATCGCCTCCGATGCTCACTTCGTCTAAACCTTCTTTTCCGTGAACTAGAATTACTTTTTTAGCGCCGGTCTGTATCAAAGTTTTGGCGATTATTCCGGCTTTGGACGCGTCCGCCAATCCAATCAGCTGATGGGTGGCTTGGGCGGGATTCAGCATTGGGCCTAAAATATTAAAGTATGTTTTTTTCCCGTATTCGGCCCGCGCGTCTTTAACATGCCTCAAGGCTGGATGGAAATTCGGCGCGAACATGAATACGATGCCGGCTTCTTTTAAGCATTCTTTCGCCTGGTCCGGATCAAGATTTATTTTCACGCCCAGTTTTTCCAATACGTCGGCCGAACCGCATTCGCTTGAAGCGGCCCGGTTGCCGTGCTTAGCCACCGGAATTCCCGCGGCCGCGCAAACTATCGCGGAAACCGTGGAAATGTTAAAAGTACTGAACCCGTCTCCGCCGGTTCCGCAGTTATCCAGCGTATCGAAATCTATTTTTACCCTGGCCATTTTTTTCCGCGTCGCTTCGACAATTCCCGCGAGCTCCTCTTCGGTCATTTCTTTTTCCTCGAAAGATTTGAAAATTCCAATAATTTCATCTTTAGCCAATTGTCCTTCTATGATGTTCATCTGCATTTCGCATGCTTGTTCACGGGTGAGATTTTTTTTGCCTTTCAGCAGTTTTAAAATTTCATTTATCATAAAAATTATTTATCTCCTAAAATAAAATTTTTAAGCAGTATTTTTCCGCCTTCAGTGGCGAAAGATTCCGGGTGGAATTGGATTCCGCAGATTGGATATTTTTTGTGCTTTAGCCCCATAATTTCGCCGGTATCGGCGGCGCGGGCGGTTATTGCAAGGCATGAGGGAAGGGATTTAGCATCGGCTACAAGAGAATGGTAGCGCATGACTTCAAGGTTTTGGGGCAGGCCGCGGAACAACCCTTTAGAGTCATGCATTATCCGGCTTACTTTTCCGTGCATCGGCCGCTTGGCTCTTATGACTTTTCCCCCGCAGTAATGGGCGATGCCTTGCATGCCCAGGCAAACGCCTAAAACCGGAATGGTTTTTCCCAGCCGGGTTATAACCTCGGCGCACACCCCGAAATAAGCCGGTTCGGACGGATCGCCGGGGCCGGGGGAAATTACTATTTTATCAAAGCCGCTTTTTTCAATCTGTCCGGCGGTAATTTCGCTGTTCCTTTTTACTATAAGCTCAAAGGGCCGGTTTTCGGCTTCTAAAATTTCGCCGATATACTGGTAAAGGTTGTAAGTAAAGGAATCGTAATTGTCGATTATCAGGATTTTCATAGAATTATTCAAATTCTTTTAGAACTTTCTTCATCGCGAAAAGCTTACTTTTAATTTCGGCGTATTCTTTTCCCGGTTTTGAGTCATAAACAATCCCGCCGCCGGTCTGGGCGTAGCCCTTATTTTTGTAAATGAATAATGACCTGATGGGAATGGCAAAAGTACATTCGCCGGAAAAGCCGAAATGCCCGACCGCGCCGCCGTAAGGGCCGCGCGCCTCATTTTCCTCGCGCTCGATTATTTTCATCGCTTCGATTTTTGGCGCGCCAGTCAAGGTTCCGGCCGGGAAATTGGCGGCCAGGGCGGAAAAGGCGTCTTCGCCTTCCCGGATGATGCCGGCCACTTCTGAAGAAATATGCTGGACGTGGCTGAATTTTTTTACATCCATGGCGTTTTTCACTTTGACGGAACCGAACCGGGCGACCCGGCCGATGTCGTTTCTGTGCAAGTCGATTAGCATTGAATGTTCGGCGATTTCTTTCGGATCGGATAAAAGTCGGCGGGTAAGTTTTAAATCTTCGGCCCGGCTGGTCCCGCGAGCGGCCGTCCCGGCCAAGGGAAAAGTTTCCATTTCCCCCTCTCTTAACCTGAATAAAAGCTCGGGCGATGCGCCGATTATTTTTTCCGGACCGAATTTGAGGTAAAACATGTGGGGCGAAGGATTGACCTTCCGCAGACTTTCATAAATTAAAATATCATCTCCCCTTATTTCAAATTCGCTTTTAAACCCGGCCACGCACTGGAAGATTTTTCCCTCGGTTATGTCTTTTTTTATCCTTTTTACCATCGCCTCATGCTCTTTTTTGGTTTTTGTGTCCCGGATGAATTTTACCTTAAGTTTTTTCGGGCCGGAATTTTTTACCGCTGCGCCGCCGCCCTTTTTGCCGAAGGCCATTTTTTTTATCAAGGGCGCGCGGTTTTGGCCGTAGTGAAAGTAAAAAGATTCGCCCGTCATTTTATCGTAAACCAATCCGTCGGTGTAAACCCCGAATTTAAACTGGCTAAAATTTTTATGCGGCGCTAGATTAATAGCCGGCTCAAAATAATTCATGCCTTCGTAGGCGATATAGCCGATAAGGCCTCCGGCGTATTGGCGGGAAATTACGTTATTGGGAACAATTTTCCTTAAGGCGTAATACGGATTTTCGACCCGGAATTTTTTAGTTTCAATCTTGCCGTTTTTGGCGCGGCAGTTTGTAAGGCTTAATTCATTTCCGGCGGCGGCCAAAATTGCTTCCGGGCCGAACCCGATTACGTGATAGCGCGAGCGGCCGCCCTCTTCGCCCAAGGATTCGAGAATGAAGCAGTCTTCGAAATTTTCTTCAATTTTTTTGAATAGCTCAAAAAAATCAGCGTCCTCGGCGAATTTTATATAGCTCGGTTTTTTATTCTTAAGTTTTATTTTCGGCAGCGTCATAAGATTAATTTGTTTTTTCTCGTTCGCATGCGGCGGGTAATTCAGGAAAAGATGTTGCCAGCTTTTTTATCCGGCCGCTGGAATTAAAAAACCTCCCATCCTTTTATCTAAATAAAATATTTTAGATAAAAGGACGAGAGGTTATCCCGCGGTGCCACCCTTTTTTCCTCCGCCCGAGGCGGAGAACGCTTACTGACTCGTAAATTGAAATCAGTTATCCTCTGGTTACGGAGGAAGCCGGGCCCTCACTAGCGCAAGAGCCGCCTTTCCCGTCCTGTATTGCGCAAGACGGGGTAAACTAGACCCAGTCCCTTGGCAGAACCAAGGGATCCAGTTTTAGGCTTTATAGTTGTTAAATTGCTTAATATTATTTATAGCACAGAGCTAAACTGCTGTCAAATGCCCGAAAGTTATGGTTATTTTCTGGGGGTTTTTTCAATAAACGCCCGGTTTGACAGAAAAAGCAGTAGCATGATAATATCTATTATAGATGCAAACCGGTCTCAATAATGAAGCCGGTTTTATTGCGCTCTTTATTAAAAAGTAATAATTGGCGGAGCCCGTATTAGGTGCCTGGAGTCTTAAATTCCAACCGGCAGAGATAAGTCTGCCTAGAATTGAGAAAGTTATGAACCTTTTTGTAATTTCGACACAGCCTGGGATGGCCAGTGAAATACACACCACTCTGCAAAAGGATTTTCCCGATGGAGTGGTTGTGATGGGTCAGGATCGGCTGACCCTGGATACTAGTTTAAAACCTGACAGGCAAGTCGAGCTGTCAATCAGAAGCGGAATAAGAAGCATGAAAGGCGTGGTGGCAATATGCCAAGTTCCGCGGCGTCCGCCTGTGAGATTCCGCAATCCTTTTCGCGTTCAATGCGGAAGCAATTGCGGAGAATGCGAGAGAGATCTCTGCTAAATAGCATGCACGTCGGGCGAGGGAAGCAAAGCACGCGCTTTCCCCGCCCGCCCAGAACTTTCCGCTAAAAAAACCGCCCGACTTTGATGGGGCGATTTTTGTTTTAATGCAAGTTCGGCGCTTTATGCATATTAGGATGGGCCTGGCAGAAGAATTATTTATAGGCTTTATAGCGCAGGTAATGGTCAAGGATTACCAAGGCGGCCATAGCCTCGACGATGGGAACCGCCCGGGGAACGATGCAGGGGTCGTGCCGGCCGGCGGCCTTTAAAGTGATGGATTTATTTTGGCGGTTGAGCGTTTCTTGGGCTTTGGCTATTGTTGAAGTCGGCTTAAAGGCCACCCGGAAATAAATATTTTCGCCGTTTGATATTCCGCCCAAGGTTCCGCCGGAGAAATTGGTGCGGGTTTTGACTTGGCCTTTTTCCGCGTAAAACGAGTCGTTGTGTTCGCTCCCGCGCATTTCCACGGCGCAAAAGCCTGACCCGATTTCAAAACCTTTGGCGGCATTGATCCCGAGCATAGCCTTGGCCAGATCGGCCGGCAATTTATCAAATACCGGACTGCCTAAGCCGACCGGGGCATTCTTAATTACCGCCGATACGCTTCCGCCGATTGAGTCGCCTTCCGCTTTAACGGCTTCGATAAGGGCAATCATTTTTTTCGCCGCTGTTTCATCCGGGCATCTTACCGGATTGGCTTCGATTTTTTTTAAGCTTACTTTGGAATAATCAACTTCGGATTTTACGCTTCCTACCTGATCGACAAAGCCTATAATTTCAACGCAAAATTTTTCCTTTAAATATTTTTTGGCGATGGCTCCGGCCGCCACCTGGGCTAATGTCGTCCTGGCCGACGCCCGGCCGCCGCCGCGCCATTCGCGGTTTCCGTATTTGGCCGAATAAGTAAAATCCGCGTGCCCCGGGCGGTAAACTTCTTTTAAGTTTTCGTAGTCTTCCGAACGGGCATCGCTATTCTTAACCAGTAAAAGAATCGGAGCGCCGGTGGTCTTGCCGCCGGTAACGCCCGATAAAATTTGGATTTTATCTTCTTCTTTCCTTTGGGTGGTAATTTTACTTTGCCCGGGCTTTCTCCGGTCAAGCTCTTTTTGGATGTAAGCTTCAGTTATTTCCAATCCGGCCGGACAGCCGTCAATTATGGCGCCTACGCCTGCTCCGTGCGATTCGCCGAAAGTAGTAATAGTAAATAATTTTCCAAAAGTATTCATAGTTTTTCTCGATTGGATATTAATATGTTATTTAATGATGCCCATTTTCCGGTAAACATTTTTCAATTCTTTAACCGTAAGCTGGCCCGGCGCGGTAGTTTTTCCGATAGAAGCGAAAGTGAGGAATCCGCCCCAAAGCGGCGATAAGAGCCGTGTAATTTTTCCTTTTTCGCCCATGCCCAAAACTATCATTTCTTGATTTTTCTTCCGGCTGGCTAGCAGTTCAAAAAGTTTTTGATTGTCTTTTTCATTATTAACCATGGTAACAATTTTCATTATATTAGCTTTGCTAACTCCCATCTTTTTCACAACATCCTTAAGCTTCGGCAAGGCCGGGGTTTTTTTAAAGTCGTGGTAGGAGCAGATTATCTTGGAACCATTCGGCCCGCCCGGAATTTTAATTTTTGAAATGGCCGGCAATTCTATGTCAACGAAATCAAAACCGGATTTTAAAGCTGTGTTTAATATGGCGAGCCTTTCTTTTTCCGCGCCCGGAAATTTACCGCCTTCGCTTTTTTTCCGGCAGGTAAAAATGGAACTTTTTTTAACCGCTCTTTTGATGGCGGAGATATGTTCCGGCTTTAAATTTTTAATGTAATCCGCCCTTAACTCAACCCAATCAGCCTGCTTTTGGGCAATCCGCAGATTAGACAAGAACTCTTTTAAATTTTTTTCCGCAACCACCGCGCAAATTCTCATATTAATCTTGCCGATATTATTATTTTAAATTTTTAGACAATACTTTTCTCATGGCTCGAACCGGCGCTTTTTTCCCGGTGTAATATTCAAACTGGGCCGCGCCCTGGTATAAAAGCATTTCCAGCCCAGGAATAATTTTCGCTCCTTTCTTTTTCGCGTCTTTTAATAATCTGGTTATAGGAGGCGAATAAACCGCGTCAAAAACAATTTGTCCTTTATGTAAAAACTCGGCCGGGACCGGCGTTTTGTTAATCCGCGGCTTCATTCCGACCGGTGTCGCGTTAATAATAATGTCAAAATTATTAACCCGGTGAATTTCCGAAAAATCACAATAACTCGCCTTGAATTCTTTGGCAAGTTTTCCGGCCCTTTCCGCGTCCCGCCCGAATACGGTTAGCTTCGCCCCTTTTCTTGTTACGCCGTAAGCGATAGCCCGGGAAGCGCCGCCGGAACCCAGCAAAGCTACTTTTTTATTTTTCAGCCGGGTCATTTTTTCCAAAGGAATCACCGCTCCCTGCCAATCAGTATTATAGCCCGTCAACCGGCCTTTGTCATTCACTACCGTATTCACCGCTTTGATTTTTTTTGCTACCGGGTCGATTTTATCAAGGAATTTCATTACGGCTTCCTTGTGCGGCATGGTGCAGGTTAAGCCGCGGATGCCGGATATTCTAACCGCTTTTACCGCGTTTTTTACTTCGGGTTTTTTTATCCGGGCGGATAAAAAAATAAACCGATTGTCGATTTTAAGCGCCCGGTAGGCGGCGTTATGCATGGCGGGCGAAAGAGAATGGGCGATCGGGTCGCCGATTATCAGGCAGACTTTTTTCAAATCTTTTTCCAGGACGGCTATAATTTTCTCGCTAATCGCGTTAAGATCGGGGTTTTTTATACAGTCAATAACTTCATCCGCGTACAATGAATATAGCGGGCTTCGCAATTTAAAAAGTTTTCTGGCCGATTCCCGGTCCTTAAATAGCGGACGGGTTTTGTCGTTTTTCAGCCTTTTTTCGATATTTTTAAACCCATCTTTTAAATAGATGATTTTTCCGTTCTTTTTCAGATTGCGGATATTTTTTTCATTCATAACAATGCCTCCGCCCGTGGAAATTATTTTTTTATCAATATCCGACAATTCCTTTGCCACCCGGGCTTCCAGCGGCCGGAAAGTTTTTTCCCCGCCTTTCTCAAAAATTTCATTGATGTTTTCTCTCCGGCTTTTTTTAACAATCAAATCATCCATTTCAACCGCCTGAAATCCCAGCCTTTTAGCCAGGATTTTTGACAGGCTGGTTTTTCCCGAACCCATAAAACCGATTAAGACGATGTTCATATAATAAGGTTAAGCACTTTACTCTATCAGGCTAATTTAATTCCCGCGCTTTTAATTATATTCCAGAATTCAGGGAATGATTTTGACACGACTTCGGGATTTTTAATAACCATGCCCGGGATTTTCGCGCCGGCTATGGCAAAGGACATTGCCATGCGGTGATCGTTGTAGGTGCTGATTTTCGCGCCGCGAGGATTTCCGCCCTGGATGGTTATCGAATCATGGCTGATAGCGGAGCGGATGCCCATTTTTTTGAGTTCGGTTTTTAACGCGCTTAACCGATCGGTTTCTTTGTGGCGCAGGGTGGACAAGCCGGTAATTTTAGTAGATCCTTTTGAAAAAGCCGCTACAACCGCTAGCGTCTGGGCCGTATCAGGCATATCTTCCATGTTAACCTTAATTCCTTTTAGAGTTGCCGGCCCCTTAACTTCAATCCAGTTTTCTTTTTTATTTTTTATGACTTTGGCGCCCATGCGTTTTAGTAAATCGGGAAATTTAGCGTCGCCCTGCGATGAGTTAGGCGGAATATTTTTTACTTTGATTCGGCTGCCGGTAATGGAAGCCAATGCCCAGAAATAACTGGCACCCGACGCGTCGCCCTCAATCCGGTATTGGCCGGGACTATAGCGCGCGACCGGGCTTACCGAGTATCTTTTATAGTTATTATTTTTTACAAAAACTCCATGCTCTTTCAGGCTCTCCAGAGTCATGTCGATAAAAGATTTGGAGACCTGTTTGCCTAAAACTTTTATATTTAATCCCCGTTTTAATGCCGGCGCGATTAAGAGAAGGGAAGTGAAAAACTGGCTGGATACTTTGCCGGGCATTTTTACCTCTCCTCCGGTGATTTTACCCCCGATAATTTTTATGGGCGGACAATTTTTTTCTGCCAGGTATTTTATTTCCGCTCCAAGCGACCCCAAAGCTTTTACTAAATCGCCGATCGGCCGCTTTCTCATGCGGCGAGAACCGTCTAATGTTATTTCTCCGGGTGTGAGGACGGAAAGGGCGGCAAGGAACCGGAAAGTAGTTCCGGCTGGACCGACATTAATGCGGCCGTTAAATGGTTTAAAGCGGCCGCCATTTCCTACAATTTTAGTTTTGTCCCCAACTTTAGTTATCCGGATTCCTAGTTTTTTTAAGGCGTTAATCATCACCCGGGTGTCGTCTGAAAGGGAAACGCCCCGTAAAATCGTCCGGCCGTCCGTAAGCGCGGCCATAACCAAAGCCCGGTTAGAAAAACTTTTGGAACCGGGCATTATAATTGATTTATTGATTAATTTTTTCAAGGGTTGGATTTTGTATGGCCGCATTTTACAATGTAATAGCTGTATTATAATGGCCTGCAGTGAAGTATTGCTGTACCCGCGCCATGCTTATTGAGATTAACTTATGTAGCCTTTTTTTACCAATAGTTCGGCGTTTAAAATTCCTCCTCCGGCGGCGCCGCGAACCGTGTTATGGCTTATAGCGGCGAATTTATAATCAAAAATTTTGCATTTTCGGAGGCGTCCGATGGTTACGGCCATGCCTTTCTCCGCGTCCCGGTCTTTTCTCGGCTGGGGCCGGTTGTCTTCCCGGCGGTAGATGATTGGCCGCAAAGGCGCGAAAGGGAGTTCTAATTCCTGCGGAAGGGCTCTGAATTTTTGCCAGATTTTTATTATTTCTTCACGCTTGGGCTTCTTGCCGTTAAACTTAAAACTGACGCAGGCCAGATGTCCGTCCGCTACCGGCACTCGGTTGCAATGGGCGGAAATTTTCAAAAAGTTGGTATTGGCGAATTTTCCTTTTTTAATGGAGCCTAATATTTTCAAAGGCTCTTCTTCGGTTTTATCTTCCTCGCCCGCTATAAAGGGAACGACATTGCCGATCATGTCTAGTGACGGGACGCCCGGATAACCGGCGCCGGAAACAGCCTGCAGGGTGGCAATAAAGATTTTTTCTATGCGGTAGCCCGCCTGAATTATTGCGAAAATCGGAGTAATATAGCTTTGCAAACTGCAATTGGGCTTGGTAACGATAAACCCTTTTTTCCAGCCCCGGTTTATTTTCTGGACCGGAATTATTTCAAGATGCCGGTGATTTATTTCCGGGATGAGCATCGGAACGTCTTCGGTCCAGCGGTTGGCCGAGGCGTTCGATACGACCGGAATTCCGGCGGCCGCGTATTTCTCCTCCATTTTTTTAATAAGATTTTTATCCGGCAGTTCAAAGGCCGAGAAAACAAAATCACAGCGCTTTTTTGCCGCCTTGATATTGGCAACATCCGCGACAATCAAGGATTTTACGTTTTCAGGGATCGGGACAGGCATTTGCCAGCGGCCTGCCACCGATCTTTCATAGCTAACGCCGGCGGAATTAGCCGAAGCCGCGACGTGAGTTACCGTAAACCAGGGGTGGTTGCGAAGCAGTTTTATGTAATTTTGGCCTACCATGCCGGTAGCCCCGAGAATCCCGACTTTGAATTTTTTCATAAACGAAATAACCGAGCCCCGCCAGCTCGCTGGCAGGACAGGCAAAGGGCATAAAAATGCCTTAATATTTTATTTTATGAATTCTTTGTGCAGGGCCCGGACCATTTTTTCCATTTCTTCGGTTTTTACGACCGCTTCCAGCCGGACGCAATTTTTGTAAGGAAAAGCGCCGAGCTCGGTATAGGGGCAAAGACGGATCAGGATGTCATTAAAACGGTTTACGTCTTTCCAATCAAGATTGCCGATTAAGATCACCATGTTAACCGGCGATACTTCCAGTTTTTTTACTTGCTTTTTTAGCTCGGCAATCATCTCTTCAAAGCCGTTGCCGTTATTTTCCGCCACTAAAATGAGCTTGTCCCGGGTGTTTCTGGTTATGTCCAAATTTACTTTATGGCTGGTCAAAATCCGCGTTACATTGGCCAGGTAGCCGTAATTATTCATCCGGTCATCGGTAATAATTAAGAGGGATAAGTTTTTTTTGAAGCTGACGATTTTCGCGCCCTTAACGCTTTTAATATAGGGCCCGACTTGGGTTTTTTTAGCCGGGTCGATAATCGCCGCCACCTCGGCCGGAGTCTTAAACATTTTTACGTATTGGATGGCCTTGTCATGGATAACCTTGCCGGATTCGGCCGCTTCAGCATAGCTTATGAATGGAACGGTTATCGCGTCTTTGGCGATTTTTGGATCAGCGGATAAAACTCCCTCCACGTCTTTCCATAAAATAATTTTTTCCGCTTTTAAGGCCGCCCCGAGGAAGCAGGCGGTCGTATCGGTTCCGCCCCGGCCTAAAGTAGTTGTATTGCCCTCCAAAGTTTCTCCGCAAAATCCAGGGATAACCGGAATTTCTTTGATTTTCAAAATTGTTTTTCGGGCGGATTTGGCCGAAAGATCATAATTGATGTTGGCATTTTTAAAACAATCGTCGGTGATGATGGGGATTTCTTCGGCAAACACCGCCCGGGCGGAAAACCCCCGCGACTTAAGATAATAGGAAAAGCAGACGCTCGCCAGCTTTTCGCCATAAGCCGTAATTTTATCGTCAAAAATTGGCAAGAATCCGAAGCGGAGAAGGGTGACGAGATCATTTTCGAGCTCACCGAAAACCCGATCCAGGGGCGCTTTGGCGTTTTTTCTCCAGTCCCGGGAAACGCAAACTTCTTCCAAAAGCTTCATGTGCTTTTCGTTCAAGCTATTGACGAAAGGTTTTATCAGGCTGTCGATATATTTTTCGCTCGCTCCGCCCAGTCTTTGATTCCTTCTTATTTTTTCTTTGATATGCCCAAGAAATAAAATAATCTCGTCAGTTACTCCTTTTAGCGCTGAAACCACTACAATCGGCCGGTAGCCGGCTTTTAGCTGTTCGGAAATCCTTTTTTCGGTATAGGGGATAAGTTTTTTTATCATTATCCCTCCGCCGAATTTATTGACGATGATTTTAGTCCCGGATTTTGGCATAATTTATTTTTCCAAAAATTATTATTGGCGCGATTTAATCTTATTTTTCGGTTATGGTTTCTTTGATTTTTTGGCCAAAGTGGCGGCCCATCTCTTCTTCCTGGATAAAAGCCAAAACCCGGTCGCCCGGCTTTAGCTTGGTTACGGAAACAGGACTGCCGTCATTTTTTGTAAGGCGGATAGTCTCGGCATTTTGCATAACTAAAGAAAGCTCCCGGCCGCCCGCAATACCGCGGACAATGAGCATCGGCCGCCGCTCGATTTTCACCCGGCCGACAATCACTTCCTCGGTATTGCCTTTTTGGTCAACTACCAAAGCCTTGAGGCCGCTTTTTAATTCTCCCAAATACTTGGTCTTATCGCCGGGCATCCGGATATAGGCATGGGTGCCGCCGGCGTTAACCCGAAAGGGGCGGGGGTCGCAATAAGGAGTCTCCACATTTTCATTATATACTAAAAACATAGCTTTGGAAGAGTCCCCCACTAGCATGCCCTGGCCGGGGGATAAGGTGGAAGCAGTATCAACTACTACCCGGTCGCCCAGGCCCAGCTGTTCAATGCTTATGATTTCCGCCTCGCAAAGCTCTAGTTTTTCATTTTGGATTTCTTTTATCAGTTTGGCTGTTTTTTTTATTTCATTTAAATCGCCGGTTTCCAAAAGAATTCCGTCAGAACCGATTTCCAAAGTTAGAAAAGCCAGTTTAGCCTCATTATAATTTCTGACGTGCTGGATTAAATTGGAAGTTTTGGAAATTAAATTTTCCAGAGGGATGATAGTCCAGTCAAAATTTCTTATGATGACCGGAATCTTTCCCTTATAGGCCACCACCCGGTTTTCGCATTCCTTGTTCTCTATCTTCACTTCATCGGCATTTTCTCCGATGATGAAATCAGCCGGAGCTTTGGTAGAAATAATTTTTGCCCGGGAAAGTTCCCTGGTTTTTTCTATATCTTTTTCCGCGACATAAATCGCTTCAAATCCCGACTCGATCGCGGCGGTAATTAATTTTTTATCCCAGTTTGGCGGCTGGTACCAGAATTTTTTTTGCATATGCGAGGCGCCATTAATTATGGCTTAATAAGGCAATCATGGAGCCTGGTTATCTTTTTAAGTTTACCTCAATTTTAGAAGCATTGTAAACCGCGTCTTTAATTTTTTCAAGCATGCCCGAAACGTCCTCGGACTGGAAGACATTTCTTCCGACCGAGACTCCGGCCGCGCCGACCCGGACGCAATCCCGGATTGAGGAAAGCATTATTTCTTCCGAACCCTTGGCTCCGCCGGCGATTACTACCGGAATCGGACAGCCTTCGACCACCTCGCGAAAACTTTCCGCGTCGCCGGTAAAAGGGACTTTGACGATGTCGGCGCCAAGCTCGGCCGCTACCCGGGCGGCATGCTTAACCCGGGCGGTATCCCGGTAATGGACAATCTTTCCGTCAATCATGGTCCGCGGATACATCATGGCGAGTAAAGGCAGGCCTTCTTCCTGGCATTCTCTTGCCACGGTTCCCAAATCTTTTAACATTTCCCCTTCGTGCTCGTTTCCTAAATTAAGATGGATGGAAACGCCCTGGGCGCCCAGTTCTTTAACTTCGCGGGCGGTAGCAATTAAAACTTTTCGAAGCGAGCCGGAAAGGCCGGTGGAAGCCGAAATATGAATAAAGACCGGCAAATCGCCGATAACATCCTTGTATAATTTATAAATCCCTTTGTGGATAACAATGGCATCGGCTCCGCCGGCCTTAACCTTTTTGATTATTTCATCCATCTTGATGAGGCCGGGAATAGGCCCGTCGGTAACGCCATGATCCATCGGAACAATAACTGTCCGCTTGGAAATGGGGTTGATAATTTTTGACAATAGCTCACGCTTGGTGTTAGTCATAGTATTGGCTGAAAGGGATTTACGCGTTTCGCGCGAGACCCCTAAATTTAAAAAAACCGGCTGTCTTTCAAGGCCGGGTTATATTCTTAAGTAATTTATTAGTCTTTAATTTATTCTGCAAAAAGCCGGCCTTTTAATAAGGTTAAAATAGAAATAAAAGTAGCTAAACCAGATTTGGCCGAATTTCATAAAATATTGGTGATTTTTGTATATCCTAAATAATACACATTTTCAAAAGACGTGTCAAGAGCAGTAAAAATTGGTTAAAATTCGCTAATAAAAAACACCTCCTGACTTTGACGAGCCAGGAGGGTGGAGAAATCCGGGGCACCATCTCTCCGGAGTCAGTTAATTGGTGATTAGCCGTCGGACCACCTCGGTTCCGATTCCCTCTTTGGTAAAGAACTCTAAAAGGACGGAATGAGGCAAGCGGCCGTCAATCAAATGCACCCTTGCCGACGCCGGAGTTTATCGCCTCCACGGCACTCTCGATTTTTGGGCGCATGCCTCCGGTGATTACGCCTTCCTGGATTAAGCCTTCCACCTCGTCAGTCCACAGGGTGCTTATTACCGAATCTTCATCATTTTCATCTCCAGGAACGCGCAGAAGGCCAGGAACGTCGGAGATAAATACGAGCTTCGCGGCCTTAAGGGTTTTTGCTACAAAGAACGCCACTTCATCGGCATTCATGTTGCAGAACTGGCCACACTCGAAATATCCGAGAGGGGTGATTATAGGGATAATATTCAGTCCCAGCATCTGTTCAATTTGATTAATATCCGCGCGTATCGGCTCGCCCACCAATCCTAAGTCTGCGGGCATTCCCGATTCGTCAAGCATTTTTTTCTTTACTGCCGTAAAAGTATCCTCACCGTACAACTGCCAGGCTCGGCCGCCGCGTTCGTAGATTTTGCTGACCAATCTGCGATTAATCTTTTTCAGCACTTCCTGCACTACGTCCAGAGTGGGCTGGTCAGTGTAACGCAGACCGTTTACTTTCCTGGTTACTATCCCTCTCTCTTCCGAAAGCTTGTTGATTTCCGGTCCGCCCCCGTGTACGAGAATGGGTTTTATACCCAGTATCTGCAAGACTGCAAGATCTGAAAGCAGGTCGTCCTCATGTTCAGGATCTTCAATTACACTGCCGCCTGACTTGAATACCATAATTTGGTTTTTAAAAGCCTTGGCATAGGAAAGCGTTCCCAGCACTACTTGAATTTTTTCCAACCCTTCTTTAATGCGCGCGTTCATGATTTTCTCCCTTTTCTTGTTTTTTAGGATTTAGGATTAGTTAAGTGTATTTTAGCCGCAGAAGGAAAGAGATTGGGCGCGAATCGGGCAAACTCCTTTCTGCTGCGGCAAATCACAAAAGATTATTAAAGAGCAGTAATGTTTAAAGCCAACAGTAATTTATATAACAAAAAATACGTATTGCAAAGGTTTTACGGCATTTGCCCGTAAAAACCGCGGGGGTTGAAAATTTGGGAAAATAAAGGTAAGATTGGATTAGCCTGGCTTCTTGCAGGCGAGTTAAATATAACTTATTTATATGAGCGCCAAAATAATTATCGGGGTTTCAGGAAACAAGGGAAGTTTTACCGAAGAGGCCGCCAAGCACTACTGCACCGAAGAAAAGATTCAAAATTATGAGCTTGCCTATCTCACTTCCGTAGAAAATGTTTTGCGCGATCTGGGTAAAGGAAAAATCGATAAAGGCGTTTTTCCGATCGAAAACTCGACCGGAGGAGTTGTTATTGAGGCGGTGGAAGCTATGGCCCGCTATATATTTGCCATCGAAAAAATGTTCGAAATTGAGATAAAGATGAATCTGCTTATGAAAAAAGGAATAAAGCCGGAAGATATAAAATCAATTACTTCGCACCAGCAGGCGCTGCGTCAATGCCGGATGTATTTAAAAAGAAAATATCCCAAAGCCGAACTCTGCGAATATCCGGATACGGCGACGGCCGCCAAGGATTTAGCCGACGGAGTATTGCCGGAAACTACCGCCGTAATCGCCCCGAAAATCTGCGCCGAATTGTATGATTTAGAATTGGCCGAAGAGGGCATCCAGGATTTAAAATTTAATTTTACGTCTTTTATCGTAGCCGCGAACGAGCATGCCTATTAAAAAAACAGTTTCCATAATCGGGTTCGGACGCTTCGGCCAGTTAACCGCAAGCGTCTTTTCGAAACGGGCGGAAGTTTTAATATATGAAAGCCGCGTTAAAAATGACCATAAACTCAAAGCGAAAAAAATCGGGGCAAAAATCGTAAATTTAAAATTAGCGGCGAGCGCGGATTTGATAATTTTAGCAGTTCCTATTTCTGCGGCCGAAAAAGTGATTAAACAAATCGCTCCGTATGTCCGCCCCGGATCTTTAATTGTCGACACCTGTTCAGTAAAAGCATACCCTTGCGGCTGGCTAAAAAAATATTTGCCGAAAAGCGTAGAAATCATGGGTACCCATCCGCAATTCGGCCCGGTTACGACCAAGTTTAATTTTGAAAAACAATCCTATAAGTTAAAAGGCCTGCAAATCGTTTTATGTCCGATAAGAATCGGCGGCGCGCGCCTTGGGGCGGTGAAAAATTTTTTAACCGGCTTGGAACTGAAAGTTATCATAACCACCCCGGAAGACCATGACCGCCAAAACGCTTATACTCTCGGCCTCGTCCATTTTGTCGGGCGGGCTTTGCTCGGCGCCGGCGCCCGCGAACAGGAAATATATACTCCCGGCTATACGGACTTGCTTTCCATCCTGCCGCATACCACTTCCGATAACTGGCAATTGTTTTACGACATGCACAATTATAATCCATACGCCGAATCAGTGCGCCTTAAATTTATGGGAGCCTGCGAATCAATGGACGAGCGGATTAGAAAAGCTAATGTAAAAGACGAACTGGGTTTCCGGCGGGAGGCGATTAATAAAATCGACTGCCGGGTTTTTAAATTATTAAAAGACCGTTTCCGGCAAGTTAGGGCGATAGGAAAAATTAAGGGTAAAAAAGGCTTGCCAATCCAGGACAAAAAAAGGGAAGAAGATATAATAAAAGATAAAGTGAAAAAATTCAAGATGGACAAGAATTTTGTTGAAGGGATTTACCATTCAATATTTAAAGAAGCTTACCGGAAACAGAAATAAAATTTTGATTTATGAAAGAAAAACCATCGGCCTATGACGACGCCGAGATAATTTCCGTCTCTGACCAGAATTTAGAAATACATAATCGGGCTTTTCTAGACTTAAACCTCAAGGAAATTATCCCGCCTAATGCCGTCGTCGTAAATATGGGAAGCGGAGTGGAAAAGCTCTTCGAAAAAGAATTATTGAAAGAGCGGCCGGACATTAACTTCGTTTCGGTAGATTTCTCTTTGGGGCTGGAAGACTATACGAAAGGCGAAGCAGAGAAAGAATCTAAAAATAATCAGTGGACGGTTATATCTCCTACCAGTCCCCACGACAAAACCGCGATATACGCGAAGAAGCCTTTGGGCCAGGAATTCTTAGATGATATCGAGGAAGAAAAGCTAAGCGAGCTTACCGAGAGCGAAAAAAGGAGGCACTGGAAAAAAAGATACCAGTCGTTAAAAGAGGTTCCTGGTTCAGTCGCCATGAAAGCGCCAAAATTGGCATTGGCCGACAATTCCGCGGATACAGTTGTTGATTTCATGGGCGCCTATCAATACCTTAAAGACGACCAGGCGAGAAAAGAATATTTGGAAGAAATCCGCCGGATATTAAAGCCAGGCGGCGCGTTATATATTTACGCGGACAGCCTCTTTCCGGAGACTCTTGCCGCCCAGATCGAGGGATTGCAAGTTGACGAAGAAAGGGTCAGGAGCGGTAAGCGGGTGTTAAAAATATCAAAAGCTTAGCCAATCGAGGCGTGAAAGAAATCCCGGTTAAGATTATTATCCGCGCATTTATTGACAAGTTCTAGCCTATCCGGTAATATATAAACATGAGAAAATTTACCGTTTCCACAATTACCATGAAGATGACCGGCATTATTATGACCGGGAATTTAATGTGGACGGTAAAGCTATAAAGTCAAGTTAGCGAATTGAAATAAGCAGCCGTCCACACCCGGACGGCATTTTTAATATTTTTTCCGGCTGATTGCTGCTTTAAATATTTCGCAGGCATTATTTTATTTTTCAGCTATTATTTATTGGAAAACAGAGTTATGTCTTACTGCGAAAAATATCAGACACAAGGAGGTTAGCATGGAAGAGAATGACGGAATTGTTTGTTTTTGCCGCGTATGCGGTAAAAAAATGGTAGTTGAGTCAAGGGGCGGCAATCTTGACGCCGCCGCCCTAAAAAACATGCTTTCCTGCTCCGATGCTTGTCGCGAGCGGGAACGCGAGCAATTAATCTCCGCCCCCAAGAGCATTGTTTTTCAGGGGATATAAAAGGAGATATTATGTTCCTTCAAAAGTCCTCCGTTCCGCGGGAGAAAAAAAAGGTAACCGTTCTAAACTGCGGAATTTGCGGAAAGGAAGTCAAGCTGGTGGTCGCGAGAGACTATCCAGAAGACCTGATCCGCAAAATGGCGTCCCCGGTTTGCAAGGAATGCAAAATAGAACTGGGGATAGGATAGGGGAGAAAGACAAAGAAGTTTGTCTTTCTCCCCTCCTCAATTTAATTTTTATCTTTAAAGATAAGGCTTGGGTTGAGGAGGATTCTAAATACTAAAGTAGTCAGTGATCTTTTTATAAACGAGGGGGAGAAAAAAATGAGGCTTATGTGGCGGGCAGTAATAGGCAGGTGTTCGACTCCGGATTGCGGGCTGGATTATGAGCTAGTACCCACGAGCTGGAAAGAAAGAGGGAAAGCAAAGAGAGGGGAATTGCCTTGCCCTGACTGTAAGTGTTACGAAGCAGTCGTTCTGGCCATTGGTAATTGTATTTCCCAAGGCGGTAGGGCAATAACTAAGGCCGGGGAGATTGTATCAACAACTCTATTGGTGCCGTGCAAGAATTGTTTAAGAGACTTTCTTTACACGGCCTCCAGCGAGGAAGATGCATTAAGAGCTAAACACGGGGCTGAAATTTGTGTCTTATGCCAGCAATTAGAAAGGGGAAAAAATGGCAAAACCTGCATGGGGTGATCTCTATCTGAAGCCAGGTGAGGAATATCCAATCGGTCCTCAACCCGGTGATCTCCTGATAAACCAAGGACCTGTAATTAAAGGTGTTTGTTCGAAATGCCGCCGTTGGTTTGAGGAGTCGGTGGAAAATTTCGAGATCGTGATGAAGACGAGGAGATGCTTTACCTGCCGCGGCAGCGACTGGGGGAGTATTACTTCCCGGCTCATTTTGCACCAAGAGGTGTTGTCTGATGGTTATGTATCAGAAACACCACTTGAAGATCTTTGGGCGCTGGAGAAACCCCCAACCTCCGTACCGGCAGGAGTTAAAGATTTGGCCGATATCGGGTTCTGGCAAGATTAAAACAGTCAGGATTAGGGGGCATCCGACCTATCCGATCGGAGGAGATCAAGGACTGTCTTAAAGAGGCCCTTAAAAAGGGTCAAGGCGCAACACTAAGCGCGTCAGAAGGGGGAGAAAAAAATTTCTCCCCCTGCTCCACTTCAAAAAAATCATTTGACATAAAATATAAAGCGCATAAATTAATTAACTTTTTAATATGCCAAAAGGAGTAAAGATTTACGATACAACCTTGCGCGACGGGACCCAGGCGGAGAATTTCAGCCTGACGGTTTCCGATAAAATAAAGATCGCCTTAAAGCTTGATGATTTAGGCCTGCATTATATTGAAGGCGGCTGGCCGGGTTCTAACCCTAAGGACGCGGCTTTTTTTAATGAAATAAAAAAGCACGAATTGAAAAACGCGGTTATTGTTGCTTTTGGCTCGACTCATCATCCGGCGGTTTTAGCCGAAGATGACTTGAACCTGAAAGCCTTGGCCGATTCCGGCGCGAAAGCCGTAACAATTTTTGGCAAAGCCTGGACCGTGCAGGTAAAAGAAGCTTTGAATATCCCGCTGGAAAAAAATTTGGAAATAATTTTAGAAAGCTTAAGAATTTTGAGGCCGCGGGTTAAAGAGCTTTTTTTTGACGCCGAGCATTTTTTTGACGGTTATAAGGCGGATTCGGAATATGCTTTGGCGGTTTTATCTAGGGCCTTAGAAGGCGGGGCTGATTGTTTGGTGTTATGCGATACTAACGGCGGAAGCATGCCAAGCGATATCCGGCAAATTATCACTAAAGTCAAAGAAAGGTTTCCTGCGGCGGAATTAGGCATCCATGCCCATAACGATTCCGAGCTGGCGGTAGCCAACACCATGACGGCGGTTAAGCTCGGAGCAGTCCAGGTTCAGGGAACGATTAACGGGATTGGCGAACGCTGCGGAAACGCGAATTTATGCTCAATAATTCCCAATCTGATTTTAAAAAAGGGTGTTATGTGCCTGCCGAAAGAAAATTTAAAAAAATTATCGGCCGCGAGCCGCTTTGTCAGCGAATTGGCGAATTTAAATCCTAACCGCTATCAGCCGTATGTCGGACAAAGCGCTTTTGCCCATAAGGGCGGAGTGCACATTAACGCCGCCTTGAAAAATCCGATGACTTATGAGCATATTGATCCGGCTTTGGTCGGGAACATCCGGCGCATTTTAGTTTCCGATCTTTCCGGCCGCTCGGCTATAGCGAAAAAATTGGAAGACTTTGGCATTAATTTATCCAAGACTGATCCGGCGGCCTTGAAAATTTTAAATGAAGTAAAGGAATTGGAAAACCACGGCTATCAGTTTGAAGCGGCCGAAGCCAGTTTTGAGCTTTTGGCCAGCCGCCTGCTTGGGAAAAACAAAAATTATTTCCAGTTGGTTGATTACCGGGTGACTGACTGCAAGGCCGGAGAAGGGGAGGCGCCGTCCATCGAGGCAACAGTAAGGATTAAAGTAAAAGATCGCGAAGAGCATAGCACGGCCAAAGGCGTCGGCCCGGTTGATGCCCTAAACAATGCTTTAAGAAAGTCTTTGGAAAAAATTTATCCCCAGCTAAACGGCATGAAGCTTACGGATTATAAGGTCCGGGTATTGCCGACGAATGACGGTACGGCGGCCCGGGTAAGGGTATTAATTGAATCCTGCGACGATAAAGACTACTGGGGCACGGTCGGGGTATCAGTTGATATATTAGAGGCAAGCTGGATGGCTTTAGTCGATAGTTTTAATTACAAATTGTATAAAGAAGAAAAATAAGAATTTTTTAATATTTTATGCTTCAGGCTGGAAAATTTGACACGGATTTTAGGATAAGCTATGTTTAAATAAGAAGAATAATTTATTATTATGGCTGATAATAATATAATCAACGACCAAAATAAGCCGGCTGATAAAGAACCGACTCTTTATGATGTTTTAGACGCCATAAATGTTTTTGCGACAAAAACTGATGAGCGGCTTGAGAATATAGAATCAACCATGGTGACTAAAGATTTTTTGGAAAAACGGTTGACTCCGATAGAATTAACCATGGTAACTAAAGATTTCTTGGAAAAACGGTTAGCGCCCATTGAGGCCAATATGGTAACCCGGGATTATCTTGATGATAAGCTTGGCGATTTAAAAGGCGATTTGATTGTAACCATGAGAAAAGAAGACGCCAAATTAAGAATTTTGATAGAGATTCTTCGAGGGAAAAGCGTTATATCCGAAGACGAAGAAAAACGGATTTTATCCATGGAACCGTTTCCTAAGCTATATGTTAGCTAAGGTTAAAGTAAATATTTTATATTGACATTTGGTAGGCTCTTCGCTACAATGGAATCAATATGAATTTAAACCAAGTCAAAATTGGATCCCCCATTTCCGGCGGTTGTGGCGGTAGTGGCTCATGCATTGAGCAATTTTGAGGATGGTTTAAAAAGAAGAACATGCATAGGTTAGCAACAAAGCTAAAATAAGACACAAGCCATCCTCAAAGGGATGGCTTTAGCGTTTTAGGGGTATAATGCAGTGAACGCTCTTTTTGAAAATTTGGGAGGAATAGCCATGAATCAATTTGATTTTACGGAAGTCGTTGCCGAGGGCGCGGAAAGCGGGAATCAAAACGGTCTAATCCGCGGACTCTGCATAAGAGGAGAACATCGCGGAGAGATCATGTGTTTCAGCTTTCCTCAGCCTGTGCAGGGCAAGTTTTTTTGGACCGTAGAACGAAGTGGCGAGAAGATTTTGTCCTCGGAAAAATGGGAGATTATCCGGAAGGGAGGTGATGAAATGAAAGACTGTTGTCGTGAGACGACGGACAGTGCGGGTAAAAATAAACATGTTGCTTGCCTGCACTGCGGGGAGAGATGGGAAAAATTCGGCGATAAATGGCGTAAAGAGATACCCCCGGCAAATTTTAAGCTGGAGGGTGAAATTTACGTCTACGAAGACCACCCCGCCGTACCATCCTGATCCGCGTACCGGAGGTGTTTTCTAGAAGGACAAGCTTTGCCTTCAGGGAACGCCTCCGGTTCCTAATTCCTTATTTAGAATCAGATTTATATACCAGAATGCTTTACAATAATATCCTAGACACAATCGGCAATACGCCGATGGTAAAAATTAATAATTTGTTCAATAAAGAAGGCGTTAATATTTACGCTAAAATTGAAGGCGTTAATCCGGGCGGAAGCATTAAAGACCGGATTGCCCTAAAAATGATCGAGCAGGGAGAAAAGGAAGGGAAGTTAAAAAAAGGAAAAACGATTATTGAGGCGACTTCGGGAAATACCGGAATCGCCCTGGCCATGATTGGAAGTTTAAAAGGCTACGCGGTGGAAATTGTAATGAGTTCGGCTGTTTCGCCGGAACGGGTAAAAATGATAAAGGCTTTTGGCGCTAGTATAATTTTAACCGGCTCGAACAAAGGGACGGACGGGGCTATAATGAAAGTAAAGGAAATGGTAGCCGGCTGCCCGGAAAAATATTTTAATCCGAACCAATTCTCGAATGAATATAATAAAATCGCCCATTATGAGACAACCGGTAAAGAAATTTGGAAAGATATGGGCGGTAAAATCGACTATTTTGCCGCCGCTATCGGTACTTCGGGAACACTGATGGGAGTCGGCGCTTATTTAAAAAAAATGAATCCGAATATCAAGGTGGTTTCGGCCGAACCTGTTTTAGGGCATTATATCCAGGGATTAAAGAATATGCAGGAGGCGATTGTTCCCGAAATTTATAATCGCGAAAAGCTGGATGATGTTATAATGATTAATACAGAGAAAGCATTTGAAATTTCAAGGGAAATCGTAAAAAAAGAAGGGATATTTGTCGGCATGTCTTCGGGAGCGGCTATGCTCGCGGCGCTGGAAATCGCCAAAAAAATTGATAAAGGGAATATTGTTACGATTTTTCCGGACCGGGGAGAAAAATATTTAAGCACAAAGTTGTTTGAGTAATTTTATATTTTCGATCTTTCAAAAGTCCAGTGGATAGGAAAGCGGAAAGTAGAAAAATTTTAGTTTTCGGTTTCCTGTTCAATGTATTTCCAACGAAAGGAGGTTAGAGGATGTCCCAAAAAAACGAAAGGAGCGTTATTATCGGAACTTGTTCTATATGCGGATTCCCGATAATTGAAGGCGACAAGCCTGACAAACACTCAAACCCGACTACTTGCCGAATAAATATTCTTTCGGAGCGTCGACGGGATGTTGAGAAATTGTCATGCAAGGGGCAGAAATAAAAAAATTTCAAACAGGACGGCATAGGAAGCCGCCGAGGAGGGAGTATGTCAATCGCCGGGTACAGGGTGATTAAGGAGGGCCAGCCTAAGGGAGAGGTAGACAATACCCCTAAAGAGGGAACCTCCCTGGAGGACGTGGACGCGAAAGAGCCCTCTGATGACGACAACAATGAGGACTGGAGCTAACCGCAGTTAGTTCTCGCAACCCGAGAGACGCTATTCTGGCAAACTCAATTCTGCCATGGAGCGTCTCTCGGGCTCCAATTTCCGCCAATCATCTTCCATGTATCAACTTTGATAATATAATTTACAAATTTAAAGATAACATATGGCGGCCAAAGTATTGCTTTTGGAAGGGATTAAAGAGGAAGCAAAATCTTATTTTGAGGAAAGGGGTTATAAGGTGGAGCTCGTAAAAGGCACTTTAGCGAAAGAGGAATTAAAAGAGAAAATTAAAGATGTTGAAGTGCTCGGCATCCGCTCAAAAACCGAAATTGACGAGGAAGTGCTTGCCGCGGCCAAGAATCTAAAAGTGATCGGCGGCTACGTCATCGGCTTAAATAAAGTTAACCTTCCGGCCTGCACTAATGCCGGAGTAACGGTTTTTAACGCTCCCCATTCTTCAACCCGAAGCGTAGCCGAATTGGCAATTGGCCTCATAATCTCGCTTTTTAGAAAATTAGGCGACCGGAATCGGGAAATGCACGCCGGCGAATGGAAAAAAAGCGCCAAAGGATCTTTTGAAGTCCGGGGCAAGACTCTTGGGATTGTCGGCTACGGCAATATCGGCGTCCAGGTTTCGGTTTTGGCCGAAGCTTTCGGGATGAAAGTTGTTTTTTTTGATCCCTATGACAAACTGCCGATGGGGAACGCGGAAAAGATGGGGACGCTGGAAGAGCTTTTAGGCGCCGCCGACATTGTAGCTTTGCACGCCCCATCGCCAAATCTAATGAACAAGGAAAAAATCGGCTTAATGAAAAAGGGAAGCTATTTAATTAATTTAAGCCGGGGGAATGTGGTTGACTTAACTGTTTTAGCTCTATATTTAAAATCCGGGCATCTGGCCGGAGCGGCGATTGACGTTTACACAAGCGAGCCGAAAACTAACGATGAAAAATTCGTTTGCGAACTGCAGGACCTGCCAAACGTTATTTTAACTCCGCATATCGGCGCTTCAACCGAAGAGGCGCAGATGGATATCGCGCTATCGACTAGCGAAAAGGTTTATAGGTTTTTAACTGAAGGCCGGACAATCGGATCGGTTAATCCGCCAAAAGCTTAGCCTGTTTTACCGCCTTAAGGCTTGTTAATTTATAAAAATAAAATATGTATTTGACTTTTAACGTCGGACCATCGGCCATCTCGGAAGAAGTAAAAAAGGACGTCTGCGAAGCCGCCGACAATAATCTTCTTTCCCTTTCCCACCGCCACAAAGATTTTCTAGCGATTTTTCGCTCGGCCCGCGAAAACTTGTATGAATTTTTAGATATTCCAAGAAACTATTCGATATATTTCGTCTCTTCGGCTACCGAATGCATGGAAATACTCGGCCGGAATCTAGTCGACAAAAAAAGCCAGCATTTTATTTTTGGATCTTTTTCCAAGCGCTTCGCCAGCACTTTGAAAAAAATCGGCAAGGAGACTGTCGTTCGGGAAGTGGAGCCTGGAAACGGTTTTAACTATGCTATTGAAGAGATAACGGATAAAGAAGTTGAACTGGCGGCCCTTACTTATACCGAAACTCCGGCCGGCGTAAGCCTGGCTGAAGGCGAGCTCAAAACTTTCAGAAATAAATACCCGGATATTTTAATCGCCGTTGATATAGTATCGGC
This sequence comes from Patescibacteria group bacterium, assembly GCA_041661505.1. Lineage (NCBI taxonomy): Bacteria > Patescibacteria group bacterium. Next base: position 47,825 of record JBAZUF010000004.1, read on the forward strand.
GGCCGGGGCGCATAAAATTAATTTTAGCCTGGCCGACGCCTGGTTTTTTTCGGTGCAAAAAGGATTTGGGCTGCCGGCCGGTTTGGGCGTTTTAATTATCAATGAAAAAGCTAAAGCCAAAGCGCTAAAGATGGACGCTGAAGGAAAAGACGTAGGCGCGGTCCATTCGATTGCCAATTTGGAAAAATACGGCGTAAAAGATCAGACTTTTGAAACGCCTAATGTTCTTGGATTGTATTTGTTGTCAAAACAAGCCGGACGGTTTAAGGACAAGGGAATGAATGAAATTGAGAAAGAAACCCGCCAAAAGGCCGAATACCTGTATAGCTGGGCCCGGGAAAAGGGGATGGAAGTTTTAGCCCGGGAAGAAAAATACAAGGCTTTGACGGTTTTATGCATAAAACTTCCGGCCGGGGTTAGCGCGGAGGATTTCCATAGAAAATTAAACGCCCAAGGGATAATTTCCGGCAAAGGCTATAAGGAGATGAAGGAAACTCATTTCCGCTTAGCTAATTTTCCGACCCACACCTTAGAGGATTTTAAGCGGCTTACCAAGGCGATTGACGATATGAAAGAATAAATATTTTTTCCGCCTTCCGGGCATTAATCAATTATGTAAGCCATTTCTATCATGAAAGAAAAATTTTTGATTATCGATTTTGACAGCACTTTAGTCCAGATCGAATGCCTGGATGAATTGTTTTTTTTAACCCTGAAAGGGAATCCGGACAAGGTAAAAATTATGGGGGATTTTTCCGAAATTACCCGCCTTGGGATGGAAGGGAAGCTTTCTTTCGGGGAGTCGCTTGAAAAAAGGATGGCTCTGGTAAAGGCGGGAAAAAAAGAACTGGACGAATTCATAAAACTTTTGCACGGGCATATAACCGAGTCGTTTTGGAAAAACCGCGGATATTTAAAAGAGCATGCCAAAAATATTTATGTTTTTTCCGGCGGTTTTAAGGATTACGTAATTCCCATAGTTATTAAACTGGGGCTTTTGCCCGAGAACGTTTGCGCCAATAACTACATCTTTGACAAGGAGGGAAATATAATCGGTTTTGACAAGGAGAATTTTTTGGCCCAGACCGGCGGCAAATGGAAGCAGCTCAAAGCCTTGAACCTGTCCGGAGAAAAAATCGTTATCGGCGACGGCTGGACCGATTATGAAATCAAAGAAGCCGGGGCGGCGGATAAGTTCATCGCTTTTACTGAAAACGCGGCGCGGAAATCGGTAATCGAAAAAGCGGATTTTACCGCTGAAAATTTTGATAAAGTCATTGAAATTTTGGAAAAGAACTGATATAAAAACCGGCTGGCCATAAAGGCGTTCCTTAATTGAAATATTAATAAAGGCGTGCTAAAGTAAAAATACCCCGCAGTTTGCGGGGCAATAAAGCTTCACCAGCCGGCATAAATTTTGGATCAAATTGTATAATTTTGGCTAGCCGTTTTCCCGCCTCGTTCGCGAGTCGGGATAGGCTCAAAGGATTAAATCGCCTTTAGGATTGTTAAGCGGTGAATCGGCATTTTGTCCTGTTTACTGCGAGATGAATTCTTAGGCCCTCTGTCCCGTTTCGGGATAGCATCCATTAGAATAAGGCCAAAATTTAACCGGCCTGGCCCTGTCGCCAAATGCCATTTCTACTGCAATTTGAAAATTTTGGCTGCAAAGTCCAAAAAGCTCCTCCGCTTACTATTGTAAACATCGTCGCTTTTTGAACTTTTCGCTTCAAAATTTTCAAATTTCGCTACGAAAGCGTATTTGGCGACAGGACCATTGGTGGAGCTTTAGTGTTTTAAACGGGCTGTCGTATAGTGGCAGTACGCGTGCATGGGGTGCATGTAGCCGCGGTTCGATTCCGCGCAGCCCGACTGGCTATTTAGTTAAATAAAATTTATGACTTCAGAAAAAAAACATTTTACTTTGGAAGACGCCAAAAGGGTGGGCGGAAAAATCGGGGCCGATTTTGATAAGCTTGATCCGGAACAATTCCGGGCCGGCATGGACGTCGAGCTGGAACATGGATCAAGAGATGCCCAAACCAACGTTACCAACGACGACGAAATTATTACCGGAAAAATCGCTTTGGCGCACATGAAGGAATTTCCGGATTATTACGAGCGGCTGGAAAAGATGGAAAAGGAAGCGGAAGAATTTTGGGACAAAAAAGAAAGCGGCGGCTGTAGTTGTTGCTGCGGGCGCCATTAATCCGCCAGTTAAATCAGCTTTTGTCCGGCTGATCGGAAGCGAATTGACAAGCAAGAAAAAACATGTATAATATAGGAACTAGCGCTTGCTTATTGCAGGGCTGTTTTAATTTCAATATTTTTTTATGACAATCGCAGTAATAAAAACCGGCGGAAAACAGTATAAAGTAAAGCCGGGCCAGATTATAAAGATTGAAAAACTGGCCGGTGAAAAGGACTCAAAAGTTGATTTTGAAACCCTGATGGTCGCTTCCGAAGACGGGGCAACCCTAAACCTCGGCGGACCTTCGTTAGGCGCGAAAGTAGCCGGAAAAATTTTAGAGAACGGGAAATCAAAAAAAATAACGGTGGTAAAGTATAAAAATAAGATCCGGTATCTGCGGACCAAAGGCCATCGCCAGCAGTTTACTAAAGTTGAGATTACCAATATTGCCGCCTAATAACTTGAACTCAAAAAAAGACCCGCCCAGTGAGGCGGGTTTTTTGACGCAATTTGTTGACGTAATTTGGGCAGTCTTTAAGCCTGTCCCCGGATTTCCGTAATTACTACATCTCGCTTCGGTATTTTAAGGAATTCGACAAAGTGAGCTCATCGGCGTATTCGATATCGGCGCCCATAGGCAGGCCCCGGGCCAGGCGCGTTACTTTGATGCCGGGAAAAGCGGACTTAATGAGCTTGGTCAGATACATAGCGGTCGTTTCGCCGTCCAAGTTCGGGTTTAAGCCCAAGATCACTTCTTTGATTTTTTTCCCGCGCAGTTTTTCAATCAGCGCCTTGATGTGCAAATCTTCCGGCCGGATCCCTTCAATAGCATTTAGTTCGCCGTTTAGGATATGGTAATAGCCGTTATAATTCCGGGTGGAGTCGATGGCCGCCATGTCGCGGTTGTCGGCCACGACGCATAAAAGCGATGAATCGCGGCGAGGGTCGGAGCAAACCGGGCAGGAATTTTTTTCCACCAAAGCCAGGCAGTTTTTACAGATGGAAATTTCTGATTTTAAAAGCGCCAGGGCTTTGCCGAAGTCGCGCAATTCTTCCGGGGATTTTTTCAATAAATAAAAAACATACCGTTCCGCGGTCTTCGGCCCGACGGACGGCAATGTTGAAAAAAGCTTGATCAGGTTTTCGATGCTTTTTGGATATTTCATCGGCTTTGGCTGGATGGGTTTATTTTTGGCGCCTGGCTTTAGAATCCCGGCAGTCCGCCCATCTCCTGCATTTTTTTAGCCATGATCTTTTGGGTTTTTTTAATCGTATCGTTTATCAGGTCTTTTAATATCCCTTCCTGGCTTTCTTTGGCGATGCCGTCGTTAATGCTGACGGATTGGACTTCCAAATTGCCGTTCATAACGATTTTTATTCCGCCCTTCTCCGATTCAATCGTTTCCTGGGACAGGACGTTTTGGATGGATTTGGCCTGGCTTCTTAAGTCTTTGATTTGTCTTAGTTTGTTGAACATGGTGCTTATATATTAGTAATGATAAATTAAAACTGGGGAACTCCGGTGTTAACTTTTGCGTCTAAATTTTTAAAGCTGGTAGTTTGCTCGTCAAAATACATGTCAACGCGTCCGGTCGGGCCGTTTCTATGCTTGGCGATATGGAGTTCGGCCCGGTAGCGGTCGTCGTCGTTTAAATCTTCCATTCGGTAATTCCGGTCGGCGGCTTTGCGGTAGATAAACATTACGATATCGGCGTCCTGCTCAATCGAGCCGGATTCGCGAAGGTGCGACAATTTAGGGATGGCCGGCTTTGACTGTTCGACGACGCGCGACAGCTGGGAAAGGGCGATCACCGGTATGTTCAATTCGCGGGCAATGCCTTTCAAGCCCCGGGTAATTTCTGAAATTTCCTGGACGCGGTTGTCGCCGTATTTTCCCCGGCCCTCCATCAGCTGCAAGTAATCAATTATTAGAAGATCCAGTCCTTTTTCAATCTGCAGGCGCCGGGCCTTGGTTCTTATTTCCATGATTGAACAGCTGGGGGAATCGTCTATGAAAATCGGCGCTTCGGATAATTGGCCCATAGCGTCGCCAATCCGCATAAAATCGTTGTCTTCTTCCTTGTCCGATAATTTTCCGGTTCGCATTTTCCAGAGGCTGACGCCGGCTTGGGCGCAAAGCATCCGGTCGACTAACTGCTCTTTAGACATTTCCAGAGAAAACAAGCCGACTGACGCTTTCACTTTTACCGCCGTCTGGCGGGCGATATCAAGCGCCAAGGATGTTTTTCCGACCGAAGGCCGGGCGGCGATGATTATCAAATCGGACTTTTGCAGGCCGGCCATCATTTCATCCAGCTCATAGTAGCCGGTCGCGAGTCCTCGCAATTTTCCCGACTGCTTATGCAATTCGTCAATCCGGTCAAAAGCTTCGGTCAAAAGGGAATCGATGGGGATAAAAATATTTTTTACGAATTTTTGGGAAACCGAGAAAATTTTCTGCTCGGCTTCGTCCAGGAGTTTTTCTAAATCCTCCTCTTCATTATAGCCCATCTCGCCGATTTGGGCGGCGGTTTCGATTAAGCGCCGGAGCGTAGCTTTGCGATGGACGATTTGGGCGTAATGGACGATGTGCGATGAGGTGGCGACAATAGTCGACAAGTGGGCAAGATAAGTCCGGCCGCCGATTTGCGCCAGCGCGCCTTTTTCTTCCAGGCGGTTGGTTAAGCTTAAGATATCAATCGGTTCGCGCCGGCTAAACAATTCTTTCATCGAGCTGTAGATCAGTTCGTGGCTTTCCTTATAGAAATCCTTATCAAAGACGATGTCGGCCACCTTAATAATCGCGTCTTTATCAATCAAAAGACAGCCTAAAAGCGATTCTTCGGCTTCCAAATTTTGCGGTGGCATTTTTTCGGCGACTTGGGGCACGGTCATAAGCTGGGGATTAATGAATTTTTAAAGCGTGATTGATAAGTTCATACTACACTGTTTCTTCGGCTTTGAAAAGCTCAAGTTTTCCACGAGTTTTTCACTAGTTATGCACAGGGAAAGGGCGGGCTAAAAGAGCCGAATTTTAAAGCTAGACCGAACAATTGGCTGTGGAGGCGCGTATTGCAAAATTTGCGGCAATTTGTTATTATACTAAATAATCTCTGCGCTAAGCAGAATTGTTTTTAGTTTTGCGCCGTTAGCCATAAGTTGGCAGACGGTTAGCAATGCAACATGCGCCGTTAGCTCAGTTGGTAGAGCAACTGCCTTTTAAGCAGAAGGTCACTGGTTCGAGTCCTGTACGGCGTACAATTATCTATTTTCTATCAATTTGCCGAAATAGCTCAATGGTAGAGCAACCGCCTTGTAAGCGGTAGGTTGTCGGTTCGAGTCCGACTTTCGGCTCCAAAAAATAAGTCTGTACTTTTACAACATTCCCATGCTCTTGGCTATGTCAGGCTGGTTAATCAGTCTGTCGAAATAAATTTGCGTTCCGTGGTTGGCCGGATCCAGAGCTATTCACTTCTTGACCTAGGAGGAAGCCATGTCCGTTGATTGGAGATTGCTGGGTATGTTGGCTCTTTTGTTTGCCGGTGTCGTTATATTTCTTTTCTTCATCCGCCGGTACCGCATAATCGCGAAGGAAAATAAGAGGCGTGAGAAAGCGTGGGCGGATGATCACGAAATCCGTGCGATTGACTGGGACGCCAAAGGAATTTTGGTCATAACCTTGGCTAGCGGAAAGACCGTCCCGGTCAGCTACTTTCAGAGCTGGGCCCCGCTGGACTACGGAAAAAGGTGCCTCGACAAAGAGAAGTATGTAAGTTTGGAAGTGGCTGAAGGCGGCGCTTCGAGGCGGGTACGCTATAGCATATCTAAAAGCGCTATGTATAGCCTGGAAAAGTCCCTTCCAATGAAAGAGTTTGGTTCTCGCGCGAAAACTTGACTCTGAAAAGGCTTGATCAGCTAATTATTAAGATCAAGAGTGCGGGCGATTTAAATGCTCTTTGACAACACAGGGGCCGGCAGTACAATGCGGCCCTTTTTTCTGGAGTTTTTTAAAATGTAAATTAATTTGGTTTGTCTGCGCGAAACATGGCAAAAAAATTTAAAATCTACACCCTCGGCTGTAAAGTTAACCAGTATGATTCTGGCGTCCTGGCCGGAAAATTAAAGGCGGCGGGCTTTCTATTGGTAAAAAATAACGCGAGCCTAGCAATCGTAAATACCTGTGCGGTTACGCAAACGGCGATACGGAAGGGCAGAAAGATGGTTGTTAAAGCCAGGAAAGAGAACCCTAAGGCGCGGATTATTATTACCGGCTGCTGGCCAAAAGTTTATAAGGAGGCGGGTTATGGAAACGAGAAAAGCGTGGTAGTCGTAAGAAACGAAAAAGAACTGGAGAAAATAAGCGGATTTAGCGGCAGAGATATGGGAAGCAGAAACAAGGCGGATGGCGGTGGCCCGGTTAAGGATGACGAAGTAATGCCGTGCACGAAGGTTATAAGCGCTAACGATCGGGCGAGATACTCGATTAAAATTCAGGACGGCTGCGAGCAATTTTGCTCCTATTGCATAATTCCTTATGCCCGGGGAAAAATGAAAAGCCGGTTAATGGATGAAGTTCTAGAGGAAATTAAAACAGCAGTGGAGAAGGGCTATCGTGAAGTGGTATTATGCGGAATCCATCTCGGGCTTTATGGAAAAGATTTTAAAAATAAAAAATTGGGAACAGGAGGCAGGACGAGAAACGTGAATCTGGCGGGATTACTGAAAAAGGCGGCAGAGATAAAAAACTTGGGTAGAGTGAGGCTAAGTTCAATTGAGATTACGGAAGTGAGCGATGAGCTTATAAAGCTAATGGCCGATTACACCAGGCAGGCTGACGCGAAAAAGAGCGGGGCAAAAATTTGCCGGCATTTGCACATACCTTTGCAATCCGGCTCGGATAAAATTTTAAAGTTAATGAACCGGCCTTATGCCGCGGCTTATTTCAGGAAGCGAGCGAGAGCCATAAGGAAAAAATTACCGGATATAGCGCTGACAACGGATGTGATTACCGGCTTTCCGGGAGAAACCGAAAAAGATTTTAAAGAGACATATAATTTTATTCGGGAGATGAAATTCAGCCGATTGCATGTTTTTCCTTTTTCGGCCCACGAAAAAACCCCGGCCGCGAGACTGCCTTTCCGCGTGCCTGAAGAAATAAAAAGCGAGCGGGCCGCCAAATTAAAATCTCTGGGCGAAAAAATGGCTCTGGATTATAAAAATAAGTTTAGGGGGCGAAGCCTTTTTGTCGTTATTGAAAATAAGCGGAAAGGGGAGTGGCTCTTAGGAAAAACTGAATACTATTTTGACGTTGTATTCACGGAGAAAAATATACCGGACGCGGTGAAAATTGACTCTAAGAGGCTTGCCGGAAAAATCGCAAAGGTTAAGTATTGGAAATAAAAATGGGCTTATGGTAAAATATAGCTACATAAGCGATTTTAGGATACCTAGCCAGATATGCCCAATTTTGGACGCCAAATTAGCCATTTTTTGAAATACAATAATGCCGCTATCGTTATTATCGCGGTGATTTTACTTTTTGGCGGAGCGGTTTTCGCTAGCGAGCCCGGAAGAGACGCTGTTGGAAAGAAACAGACGGCAATCCAGGGCGTCGACAATAAGCTTTTGCTTGCTGCCGATCTGGACAAGCATAAGTTTGATTTTAAAATCGAAAAAATCGAGGGCGACGAAAAATATTACTACGTTAATTTTACTTTTCTGGATATCGCGGTCGTAAACAGCGCCTGGCAATACCAGATGCGGGAAGGGGCGATAAAAGTCTCCAAAAATATTCCTGAAGATCTTGGAAATTATTTAAGCGGGGAATTGAAAGATATCCAGGAAAAAAGGCTAAAGGAATTAAAAGAAGCTAAAGATGAGGCGATAAAAAAAGGAGAGGAAAAGCGGATCCAGGTAACCGAATATACCGGCTTAATCGGGAAGACTTTGAACCTGGCCGGCAATATCTTGCCAAATTACGAACCGGTAAAAAAAGTAGAATTACCGACTCCGGCCACTGACCCGGCGTTGACAGCGCAAATTGAACGAAATATAGACGGCGGTTCCGGTTCTGATAATTTAACGCAAGTATATTTAAATTACGTAGCCGAGCATAACGGCGGCCAGGCAAATCCTCCGGCGGAAAGCGGCAATACTTCCGGGCCGGCTGATTCGGTAAATCCTCCGGCCGCTGGCGATAATGCCGGAAGCGACGGCGCTAATGCTGGGGGCGGTTCGAGCGGATCAGCGGGAATCGGCGCGGATACTCCCGGCGCGGGCGCGGGCGGTAATACCGGCGGCAGTACCGATTCCCAGACGCAAGAAGTCCAGGTAATTAATTTGCCGCAGAATAATACAGAGTAAATATGCCAGACAATTTTTCACAAACCGTCGATTTAAGGGAAGAGGCGGAAAGGAAGAAAAAAAATTCCAAGCCCAAGGAGTCTGATTTTGAAAAAGTTTACGGGCGGGAAGGGGAGGCAAGAAAAAAAGAACTGCAAAAGATTTCCGTTCCCCGGGCGCCAAAGGAAGCCAATCCGGCTTTTAGATATATTTTGATTGTTTTTGCCGTAATCCTGGTTGGAGCCGGAATATGGTTTTTATTTTTCCGCGGTTCAAATACGGCCTCAAAGCCTGAAGCAAATTTACCGAAGGGGAGCAACTGGAACGCGGTAAAGCTGGTGGACGGCGAAATTTTCTACGGCCAAATAAAAGATACCAAATCCGATCCGGTAGTAATCGAAAACGTATATTATAACTACGAGCAAGCCCAGGACGTTAAAAAGGAAGTGGATGAAACCGCCAACCTGAAGCTGGTTAAGCGCGGAAAAGAAACCCACGGCCCGACCGGCAGCCTAAACGTCGTCCGTTCGCAGATTATTTATATGGAGCCTTTGGCTGAAGATTCGAAAGTCTTGCAGGCGATTTTGGAATACGAGAAGTAGGATTTGTCTCGCCTCGTAATGGTAAGGATTATGGGGGATATCCCTCATTTTTAATATGAAGACGATAAAAATTAAAGGAAAAGTTGTTAAGGGGAAAGGCAAAGGGAAGGCCTTTGGCTTCCCGACCGCTAATATCGCCCTGCCGGAACTGGAAGAAAAAATAGGGAGCGGCGTCTATTATGGCCGGGTGGCAATCGGTTCGAAGGAATATAAGGCGGCGATATTTATACCGAAAGCGAAAGACCTGCTGGAAGCCAATATTTTCGATTTTGACGGCGATATCTATGGCTCCGAGATTGAGGTAATTTTGGGTAAAAAACTAAGGGAAGCCATAGATTTTAATAGCGAGAAAGATTTAATCGACCAGGTAAAAAAAGACCTTGGGGCGATAAAAATGGATTAATTTAAGCTTAATGCTTCAGGCTTAATATAGGACGTCTATGACTTATAAAATACACACTTTAGCCAACGGACTAAGGGTAATTACTTCGCCGGTCAAAGGGACCCAGACGGCGACGGTTTTAATTATGGTCGCTACCGGCTCGAAATTCGAAAACCGGGAAAATAGCGGAATTTCCCATTTTCTTGAGCACATGTTTTTCAAAGGGACGAAAAAGCGGCCGCGGGCTATTGATATTGCCAATGCCTTTGATTCGCTCGGGAGCGAAAATAACGCTTTTACCACTAAAGAATATACCGGCTATTGGGTTAAGGTGAATATCCAAAAATTGGACGCGGCGGTAGAAATATTAAGCGACCTGATCAAGAATTCAAAATACGAAGCCCAGGAAATTGAAAGGGAAAAAGGCGTGATTATCGAAGAGCTTAACATGTACGTTGACAATCCGATCATGCATATTGACGATGTCTTTGAAGAGGGATTGTACGGCGACACGCCGGCCGGCTGGCAAATTATCGGGACTAAAAAAACCATTGCCGGGCTTAGGCGGGAAGATTTTTTGAAATATGTTTCCTCGCAGTACGGCGCGGAAAACATGATCGTCAGCGTAGCGGGAAATATTAATGAGAAGGAAATTATTAAACTCGCGGAAAAGCATTTTTCCGGAATCGGCAAAGCCCGACCTGAAGATAAAGCGGCAGTGGTTGAGGCGCAGGCCGCTCCGCAGGCAAAAATCAGTTTTAAAAAAACCGACCAGGCGCATCTTATGCTCGGCGTCCGCGCTTTTCCGTACGGTGAAAGAAACGAATTCGCCCTGCGGGTGCTCGCGATAATTTTGGGCGGATCAATGGGATCGCGGCTTTTTACCGAGTTAAGGGAAAAGCGCGGGCTGGCTTACTACGTCCGGGCCCAGAGCGAATTTTATACTGACAGCGGATATTTCGCGGCAAGCGCCGGAGTCCAGGTGGAAAAAATTGAAGAGTCAATTGAGATAATTTTGCGGGAGTTCAAAAAACTGGCGCGCGAGCTGGTCGGCCCCGTAGAATTAAAAAGGATAAAGGACCTGATCCGGGGGCGGATGTCTTTGCAATTCGAATCCTCGGACAGTATCGCGAGCTGGTACGGCCGGCAGGCGATTATGGCTTTAGAAAAAGCCAAGCTGGAAAAAACCGCGCCGGACTTAAAAAAGGAAATCCTGATTCCCGAAGACTTCTTTAAAAAAATCGACCAGGTCAGCCCGAAAGATATCCGCGAACTGGCCGGAAGAATTTTTGATAATTCAAGGCTAAATTTAGCCATAATCGGGCCTTATAAAACGCAAGAAAAAATGTTCGCGAAGCTACTTAGATTTTAGGATTTGCGCAGTCGTCTTGTTACCGATTTCCTTTTGCTCTATTATGAGTCTTGCATAACATCTGACAATTTTTGGCCGACGTCGCTCCACCCTTACTCCACGCCGCTACATGATCGGCATCCATTTCAGCAAAACTCCAAATCTTATTCTTACCGGCATCATGTCCAAGAGCGCAATGCTGGCAGTTTGATTCGCCTTTTTTCTCTGCCTTGGCGGTTTGCGCAGTATAAACCGCCTTTTTGGTCGCATCGTCAAAAACTCTAACGTCAAGCAATTTCGCGTCAACAGAGCCTCCTAAAATATATTCAAAAATTCCTTTGCGGTTTTTTATATACGGGTCGCCATAAAGTTCACGTACTTCTTCCGAAACCTTTTTCGGATTGTATGATTTTTTATGGTATGCCTCATACAGCCGTCCCCACTCCAGTCCGCGCATCTCGCTTTCCACATCAATAAATACGCCGGAAACCCAATCAATCACACTGCAAAAATACCTTTTCAGCTCGGTAATATTTTTATCAAAACGATGACTGCTCATATAGTCTCCGATATTGCCTTTGCTTACCCAATCCAGCGCGCGTTCCAAAAAATCCTGCCTGTTAGCGCTGCCCGATACATACGCGCTCCATTTTTGGATATTTGAGTTTTGGCTGTTGCTAAACTCCTCTTTGCCTAGTGTTACAAATGGTCCAGAATACACCGCGTTAAGCAGTTCCTGATTATTTAATGGCACTCCCGCGATATTGATCGTTCTAAACCATTCTTTTATCTCGCTTTCGGTGCCTTCGCATTCATAAATGAGCAGTCTAGTTTCCCAAATTTTGGCTTTCTTGTCTTTTGCCATGCCGCTAAAATACTGCTCCATGCCGTTTTCGTCTTTGATAGCGAATTTGTCAGTTACAAAACGCCCAACGCTGGTGATGCGCTGCTGCCCGTCCAAAACTTCCAGGTTGTTTAGAGAAACTTTATTAAAATAAATCAGGCCGATTGGGTAGCTTTTAAGCAGAGATTCAATAACGGCAACCTCTCTTTTGCCGCCGTCGGAGGCATAGATATAGTTGCGCTGATACTCCGGCTGAATAGTAAGCTTGCCGGACAAACCAAATAACCCTTTGCCCTCAAGTTCGTTATAGACAAATCCGTTGCAAATATCTTTGACGGTAATGTTGGTTTTTAAAGTTGTTTTCATAATATTGAAATTTTTATTAACTCTTTATCACAAAACCCCCATTTTTTGTTCTAATCTCACATCCTCGTCTTGTTGCTCAAGCCACAGATCGTAATCTGACTTCTTTTCACCCTTTTTCTCAGCAAGGATGTCAAGAGCCGGTTGACCTGTTTCAGCATCCACGAACTTTGTGCCTGTAGTTTTTTCAAAGAATTTTATAAATGCTTCAGCATCAATAATTGGTTTTTGCATAGGGGTTTTTATACTATTTTTTGCTTTCCAGCCTTTTTTGATTATATTTTTCCAATTCTTTTCTTACCTTTTTTTCCATTTCCAAATGTGAAACATTGCCGGAACTTTGCAATATTTTTTTATCGTTCAAAACCAAGAAACTATCCAGTTTGCCAATCCAATCTTTCATATACATCAATCTTTGTTCCACGCTTTGAAGCTCGGCAAAAGACAAAAATTGTTCCACCAACAAATTTAACCTTTTTAGTTCCAATTCCTCTAAATAATTTTTAGCGATTTGCGCTTGCTCTCTATTAATGATTTTTCCTTTCCAGTTGGTAAGCCCCAGATTTTCTTTTTTATTATCAATCCGGCTGCTGACAATTTCCGCCGCCGTAAGTCCGGTAATGGCATAATGGAATTTATTTTGCACAGTGGCATAAAATAATTTCGCGTAATTAGTTTTGGGATTATAATCGGCGCTGGTAGCAAAAACGTCCCGGACTTTTTGATAAAAATTTGCCTCGGAAGTCCTGATCCTCCTGATCCGTTCTTCCCACTCTTCAAAATAGGTTTTCTTCACCCGGCCTTCCGCCAAGCGTTCATCATCCATCACAAAACCTTTGACTATGTATTCTTTCAATTTTTGAGTAGCCCATATACGAAATTGGGTGCCGCGCAAAGAATTTATTCGATATCCTACGGAAATTATGGCATCAAGGTTATAATGTTTTGTGACATAATTCTTGCCATCAGAAGCAGTTACCGAGTATTCCTCGGTAACTGAATTTTCTCTTAGTTCAGCCTCTTTAAAGACATTTTTTAGGTGTAAACTGATGTTATCTGTTGAACAATCAAAAAGCTCCGCCATCTGCTTTTGCGAAAGCCAAACTGTCTCATTTCTCATCACCACCTCGACTTTCGTTTCGCCGTCTTCGGCGTTATAGATAATGATCTGGTTATTTTTATCTTGATCGCTCATAGGCCGCATTACTTAACATCAGGCAAATCTCTTAGTTTTGTCCCTTTGTATTTAAAATAATCTGCGCCGGCATAAGCTCCGCTTGCGTTTAATTCTTTTCGTTGCTCATAAAGCTTATAGGCAAGCGGCGACAATTTCCAGACCTGGCCTTCATATTCTACTTCGCGCTCACCAACAACTTTTGCCGATATATTTTCATCGTCTTTAAAAACAACTATTTCTCCATTTTTTATTCCTTTTCTGTAAAAAGTGAACAGCCTGCTCTCTTCTCTTACTTTTGACACCTCGTCAAACTCTTTTTCTTGGTCAACATTTTCAGGATAAATAATTTTACCCTTAAAAGAAAGCAATAATTGTCGGATCAATTCCTGGTCAAGCGCGAATAATTCACTCTCGCCGACCCGGTGCTTATTAAAAATATCATGCAGTAGCGACTCTTTATCAGCGTAATCCTCAAGCTCCATCGCAAAAAATCTTTTTAATCCGGCGACATTATAATAACCGTTGGCTTCAAGATTCCGCATCCGTTCCTGATAATTAGCAGTGCCGGTTTTTCCGATTTTTATTAAACCGGAAACCGCGGTTGTCATTATGTAAATTGCTCCTTTCATGTTGTTTATTTTAAAATACTATTTATCAAGTATCTGTTTAATTAAGTTAGTAGTCGTAGTCCAAAATAATTTTGCATCACCAATTACTATACTTTCGCCCATTCTCAATTCCTTTTCTGGATGTATATAATTTCTATAGTCTCTAATAAGGCGGCTAAAATCTGCTGAAGGCTTTGTAATAACTTTTATCTCACTCAAAACATCAATATAATCCTTAAGCATCCATTCTCCTAGCTGTTTTGGCCTATTCGTTTTATAGTCTTTAGGGGTTGACTTTTGTTTAAAAAGAACAGATTTATCATCAAACTTATTAATTTTTGCTATCAACACTGATTCTATCAAGCCACCCATCATGACAGTTGATGCGAGAGGAGCCTCGCATTTTAAACAATTTTCTATCTCTGCCCATCTTTTCTGTATTATACTAATCATCGCTTTATCAGAAATTAAAATTGAAAAATCAGGCATAACACTTGAATCATTATAAACAATTTCGCCAGATATAATTTTTTTAATGATTATTGACCTCAGTTTAATCAAATCATTTTTTAATTTGTTGATAATATTTTTATAAATAGCTCTCTTTGTCCTCTTATCCGAAAAATCTAATAGTCTACAATAAGAATCATGAATTTTAGAGATATCAGTAGAATCGTTAAAAAAAATAGAAAGTTTGGGCTGATAAAATTTAATCCAAGAATAAGAAGTAGCCTTGATTAAATCTTTTTCATCAATAGAATTGACTTGATCGATTTTCTTCTTATTTAAAATCTTTTTCAGACTTTCTAATTCAATAATAGCTTTATCTATAAATGAAATATTTTCGTGCATATTACTTTTTACTTTTTTTCTTGGTCACTTTTTTTTCTATACGGTTTCTCTTTTTCTTTTTAACTACTCTTCCGTCATTATTGTCAGGTAAAACCATTGCCACTAAATTTTCTCCAACCGTATTTAATTTATATTTTCCAGAATCAACCCTATCAAGATAACCTGATTTATTATAAACGTTGTTCAATGTTGCCGCAGGCTTCTGAAATCGGCTCCTATCAGACAAACGAGCAGCTTCATTTAAATCTTCACTAATAATAAACTCTTTTTTTTGGTCTTCTGGGGCTTCAAATTTAAAATAATAAGCCACCACTGCCACAAATTGAGCGTCACTGCTTGGATTTTTTTCATTAACAAATCTTTTAATATCAACTCCTCTGCTTTTGGTGATAGATTGATCGGGCTGAATTTGACTAGTAGTTTCAGATACACCAAGAGAATAACCTACATCTTTAATACTTGGAGCATTTTTCATGCCCATTCTTTCACAAGCCCATTTAATGATTCTCATTCTTTCTTCATCGTTAAATTTTTCTAAAGACTCAACTAAGATTTTTACTGCGTCGAGGTCTTCAAATGATTTTTTTTGCTCAGACATACATTTTTTAAATTAAATTATAAACTTATTTCCCAACTTTCTTATGCCCAATAAAAATTCTCTTGTACGCCCTTTCGCTATTTATCAACGGCTGCGATACTTTGCTTTTTTCGTCCCATAATCCATTTGAAAAACCTCTACCTTCACTTTCAGTGGCTCCTAAAATCTCAAACTGCTCCGGATTGTATTTATCTAAGAAACTGATCGGCACGCCCATTACGCCGTCATAATCGCTAGGGATGGCATCGGTGAAGGGAACTTCTATGGCGTTGTAATTATCATATTTATCATACGCCTTTTTGCCTTTAATTTCTTTGTGCCTGCTGTATTTTAAATTTTCTTCCATGGTCATGAGCGGCAAAGCTCTGTGGCGGCGCCCGTGGTCAAGGCGGGTAAACCAGCAGGAATTCCCGAGTCTTGTATAGTTGCCAACATACCCTAGCCTAGCCGCTTTTAGCCTATCACTCTCCGCAATCTCAAAACCATTCGGCACGGCAAAGACCATATCACTCCCGTTGCCAGTCGCGCCAAGCCACATCTTGTTTTCCTTAATTTTTGGAAAAACTTCCTTATACGTTATAGCGTTCATGTTGCCGATAATCACGAACTTTTTATTGTACTCAAAAAGCTGTTTGACGTATTCGCGGAAAAGGCTGAACGGGGGATTGGTTACTACAATGTCGGATTGTTTTAGTAATTCTACGCACTCGGGACTTCTGAAATCGCCATCTTCATTAAGCGGAGTCCATTCGTTATGCTTATTTGCCTTTAACTGCTTGGCAACATCCTTTAGGTTGAATTCGCCATCGCCGTCTAAGTCATGCACTTCATTGATAATAAATTTGTTGGCGGTTATCTTGGGGCGGCCTTTTGATTTTGGGAGAGATTTATTATCGCCAAACAACTCTAGTTGCGTGTTGGCTACGGGCGAGGGCTTGTAGCTGGTAGTGATAAGCTGTTTTAATCCGAGTTTATTGAAATTGAGCACGAAATAGCGAAAAAAATTGCTCTCATACGGATCGTCGCAATTGCAATACACCGCCTTGCCGCGGAATGCATTGGGGTTAAATTCCAGATACGCTTCAATTTCTTTCTGAATATCGCCGTACTGGGTATAAAACTCGTCATTTTTTGCCCTTTTTGCGTTCGTAAGATTGCTGTTTGCCATATTGACTATACCCCTAAAATTAAATAAAATACGAGTATTAAGGCTTGGTTATATTATAGACCTGATTGGCTAAAGCTGGCAAATTTGGCGGACGAATGAAAGATGGATTGGCGGATTTTAAACTGGGAAAAACATGAACGCTTCGTTAACAAAACTAAACCCCGAACAGCTAAGAGCGGCAACCCATACCGAGGGGCCGCTTTTAATTGTGGCTGGCGCCGGAACCGGAAAAACAACCGTGCTTGTTAACCGGCTGGCTTTTTTAATTGAAAAGGGCCTCGCTAAGCAGGAAGAAATTTTACTTATCACTTTTACCCGCAAAGGGGCCGAAGAGATTGACGAACGGGCCGATAAACTTTTGCCTTACGGGTATGTTGACCGCTGGATTTCCACCTTTCATGATTTCTGCGCCCGGATTTTGCGCGAGCACGCTTTGGATATCGGTTTGCCGGGCGACTTTAAAGTTATAACGCAGACCGAAGCCTGGGTCATCGTAAAAAAACATTTGGACGAATTTAACCTGGATTATTACCGGCCTTTAGGCAATCCGACCAAATTCATCCACGAACTTTTAAAGCATTTTTCCCGCTTAAAAGACGAAGATATCGGGCCGAGCGAGTATCTTGAATACGCGAGCGGATTGGAGCAGGACTCTGACGCCATGATGTCGGGCGGGAAAGGCAGTAAGGTAAAATCTAAGGTGAAGGGCGCCAGGGCCGCAAAGGCGGAGAAAGCGCTAGGCAAAGCGCTAACTGAAACCGCGGACAACGATATGGACGGCATGGAAGCCTCGCGGATTATAGAGCTGGCCAATGCATATCACGCCTATAATAAACTACTACTGGACAATAGTTATCTGGATTTCGGCGATTTAATTTGCTATACGCTTAAACTGTTTCGCGAGCGGCCGAACATCCTAAAAATCTATCAGGAAAAATTTAAATACATCATGGTGGACGAATTCCAGGATACTAACTGGGCCCAATACGAAATGATTAAAATTTTGGTTGGCGAAAAGAAAAACTTGGTTGTTGTTGGTGACGACGATCAGGCAATCTATAAATTCCGCGGTGCGTCCTTATCCAATATCATGCAGTTTAAGGATGATTTTCCCAAGGCTAAAGAAGTGATTCTAAACCTGAATTACCGCTCGGGCCAGGCCATACTAGACAAGGCTTACGAATTTATCAAGCATAACGACCCAAACCGGCTGGAAGTAAAATTAAAAATAGGGAAGGACCTAAGAGCCCAGAAAAAGGAACCGGGCAATGTGGAGCACCTCTATTTCATGAATGACGAGGACGAAACCCGGGCGGTTATAGAAAAAATCCTTAGCTTAAAGCGCGAAGACAAAGAAGCGAGTTGGGCCGATTTCGCGATTTTAACCCGGGCAAACGACACAGCCAATAAATTTATTGCCGAGCTAAAAAGAAATGACATACCGGGAGATTTTCTTTCGCAAAAAGGGCTTTACTTTAAGCCGGCGATTTTGGACATCGTTTCCTATTTTCGCCTCTTGGACAATTATCATGAATCTTCGGCCTTATTCCGGGTTTTAAATATCCCGGCCTTCCGTTTAAGCCACGCTGACATTATAGCGGTTAATTTTTTTGTCCGGGCCAAGGGCTGGTCTATGTACGAGGGCATCGCCAATATCGCCGCTGTTCCTAAAGTCAGCCCGGAAGGAGTAGCGAATGCCGCCAAACTAACAGCCATGATCGCAAGGCATTCGGTCCTTGCCCGCCGGGAAAAGCCTTCGCGGATATTTTTACAATTCATTAACGAGTCCGGCCTGATCCGCGATTATGATTTTGACCGCGACAAAGAAATTTTTAACCAGATCAGCCAGTTTTACAAACGGATAATTTTTTACGAAGACAATGACCCGGATTTAAGGTTAAGGGATTTTATGGAACTCCTAAACCTGGAAATGGAGTCGGGCGAGTCTGGATCCTTAAACGCTCAAGCCGACGACGCCGATACGGTAAAGGTTATGACCGTCCACGCCGCCAAGGGAAAGGAATATAAGTTCGTTTTTATTGTCAATGTCGCTGACAAAAAATTCCCGACTATCGGCCGGGGTGAAAAAATACCGGTGCCGGACGCTTTAGTCCGGGAAAAATTGCCGGAAACCGGGGACGAGCATTTAGAAGAAGAGCGCCGGCTTTTTTACGTTGCGATGACTCGGGCTAAGGAAAAACTCTTTTTTACGAGCGCTGAAGATTACGGCGGAGTAAGAAAGAAAAAGATTTCCCGGTTTTTATTTGAAGCCGGAGTGGCAAAGGAAGGGGCTAAGCCTATGTATGCCGAAATTCAGGTAAAGGGCGCTAAGAGTCCGGGCGATATGTTTTTACCCGAAAAAGAAAAAGCGCCAGCCTGCCAGGACAAATATTATCTGCCTTCAAAATTTTCTTTCTCCCAGGTAGAGACTTACAATAACTGCCCCTTGCAGTATAAATTTAATTACATCTTAAAAATCCCGACCCCGGGCAAAGCGGTTTTTGTTTACGGCCGGGTTATGCATAGCGTTTTAAGGGATTTTCTCTCGCCGTTAATGGAAGCCGGCGGCATCCAGCCGGGGTTATTCGGCGCCGCGAAAGGGAAAGGCGGGAAAGCCGCTTATCCGGACTTTAAAAAACTTTTAGACATATTCGCCGCCCGCTGGGAGGACGATGGTTATGATGATCAAAAGCAAAGGGAAGGCTATAAGAAAAAAGCTCGGAAGTCGCTTGAGATTTTTTACGCTGACTTAGAAGAAAACGGCTGGCCCGAACCCCTATACTTAGAAAAAAACTTTGCCATGCGGCTCGGAGAGTTTATGTTCCGCGGGGCGATTGACCGGGTAGACCGGCTTTCGGACGGGACGGCTATGATCATCGACTATAAAACCGGTCAGCCAAAAGACAAGTTAGCCTTTGAAGAGAAACGCCAGCTCATATTATACCAGCTGGCTTTAGAAGACTTATTTAAAATTAAAGTTTCCAAGCTCGCTTACTATTACCTGGACAGCGGGAAGAAAATCGCATTTAGCGCTACAGAAAAAGACGTTGAGAAATTTGAGGAACAGGCTTTGGCTTCAATAGAGCGGATCCGGAGCTGTGATTTTACGCCGACTCCTGGATTTGTCTGCGACTGGTGCGACTTTAACGGGATTTGCGAGTTCAGGAAAATCAATAACCGGTAGAGTGTTGAAATGCAAGGGAAAAACTGATAGCATATAATTATCAATTATTGAATACGAACCAACCACCGAAAACATGGGCTTAAAATCGTATCTATTTGTCATGACTCTCGCTACGGCCGTATGCTGGGCGGTTTTTTCGTATATAACCTGGACCGTCAATCCGGAAGTAACCAACGGGGTGGGCTTTTTCCTTTTTTATTTGTCTTTATTTTTATCCATCGTTGGAACAACGGCCATCTTCGGTTTTGTAATCCGGTTTATTGCTTTTCGGCGCGACTTTGCCCTGCGCGCGGTAATTGAAGCTTTCCGGCAGTCGTTTTTATTCGCCGGGCTGGCTATCGTAGTATTGATACTGCTTTCCAAAGATATGTTTAACTGGGTAAACCTCGCCTTTTTGGTAATCGGCTTAAGCGTCTTGGAATTTTTTCTAGTGAGTTATAATAAACATGACATAAGCGCCGTAAAAGAATATGGTGAACAGTAAAGCGGATAATGAAATTTTTATGTTTATCCAAAAGAAAGATGAATTCTAATATGAAAAAAGAACTGGAAAATTTAAAAAAAGAAATTTCGGAACAACTGGCCAAAGTTAAAAATCTGGATGCTTTTCGCGATTTAGAAATAAAATATCTTGGCCGCAAAGGCGAACTGGCCAAAGTTATGAAAGCGGTGGCGCAACTGGCGGACGCGGAAAAAAAGGAAATGGGCCGGCTCGCTAATGAATTGAAAAACGAAGTCTCGGGAAAGTTCCGGGAGATTAAAGAAGCGCTTGAACAAACCGGTAAAATTGAGAGCCAGATTGACGCAACTCTTCCCGGCGAAAAAATTATCTCCGGCCACCTACATCCGATAACTATCGTCCAGGAAGATTTAGAGGATTTTTTCCGCAGTCTGAATTTCAGGATTTTGGAAGGCCCGGAATTGGAGAGCGACTTTTTTAATTTTGAAGCTTTGAATATTCCCCCCCATCATCCGGCCCGCGACATGCAGGACACTTTTTACGTTGACGTAAAAAACAGCCAGGGAGAAAACGACCTGGTTTTACGGACGCATACTTCACCAGTCCAGGTGCGGTCCATGCTTAATTATGGGGCGCCGCTGCGCTGTATAATTCCGGGAAGATGCTTTCGTTCGGAAGCGACTGATGTCCGGCACGAGCACACTTTCTACCAGCTGGAAGGCTTGGTAATTGATAAAGGCATAAACATCCGGCATTTAAAGGGAGTTTTGGAAGCCATGGCCAAGCACCTTTACGGCCCGGAAACCGAAGTGCGCCTGCGGCCTAAATTTTATCCTTTCGTCGAGCCGGGTTTTAACGGGGAAGTAACTTGCTTTATCTGCCGCGGCCAGGGTTGCCGGCTATGTAAGCAAACCGGATGGCTGGAGATTTTCGGGGCCGGCATGGTTCATCCTAACGTCCTTCGGGCAGGGAAAATCGATCCGGAAAAATATACGGGATTCGCGTTCGGTTTCGGATTGAACAGGATTGTCATGCTTAAGTACGGCATAGAAGACATCCGGCTGTTTAACAGCGGAGATATAAGATTTTTGGAACAGTTTTAATTTAGACAGTCATTATTAATTGGCGCCCAATAAATTTTCAAATATGCATTTATCGCTAAACTGGTTAAAAGATTTTGTCGATTTGCCGAAAAAAATAGATCCCCGGGAGCTGGGGCGGCTTTTGACTTTGCATACGGTTGAGATAGAAAGCGCCGCCAGCCAGGCGGATAAGTTTGATAAAATCATTGTCGGAAAAATATTGGAAGTGAAAAAACATCCTAACGCCGACCGCTTGCAATTGGCTTTAGTGGATTCAGGGAAGGAAAAGCTGGAAATCGTTTGCGGGGCGCCGAATATCAAACCCGGCCAGATGGTTCCCTTGGCTTTAATCGGGGCGGTTATGCCTAATGGCCTGGAAATCAAGGAAGTGGATGTCCGCGGGATAAAATCCCAAGGCATGCTCTCGGCGCCGGACGAACTCGGTTTAGGAGAAGACCATTCCGGAATTTTGATTTTGGACAAAAAAGCCAAATTGGGCCAGTCCTTTTCCGATTACCTGGGGCTCTATGACGTCATTTTAGAAGTGGATAATAAATCCATTACCCACCGGCCGGACCTTTGGTCGCATTTGGGCATTGCCCGGGAAATTTCCGCTTTTTTAAACGTAAAGCTTACAAAGAAAGCTGATAAATTGGCAGGCGGCGGGACAAAGATCACGGCCGACAACAAATACGTTGACCTGAAGGTAAAAGTTTTAGACGAAAAATTATGCCCGCGGTATATGGCCGTAGCTTTGGACAGGATTAAGATCGCCCAGTCGCCAAAATGGATGGAAGACCGCCTCGTCGCCGCCGGCGTCCGACCGGTGAATAATATCGTTGATGTTACTAATTATGTCATGCTCGAAATCGGCCAGCCAATGCATGCTTTTGATTTGGTTAAAATCTGCCCGGGCGGAAAGGATGAAAAAATCGGCTGTGAAATAAAGGTGAGAAGAGCGGCCAAAGGAGAGGTTATGATGACTTTGGACGGGAAAGAAAGGGAATTGCATGAAAATATGCTCGTCATTGCCGATAAGGAAAAAGCGATTGCCGTTGCCGGCGTGATGGGCGGAGGCGCGTCCGAGATTTCATCCGACACGGATTCAATAGTCCTTGAGTCAGCCAGCTTTGATTATATATCCATAAGAAAAACTTCCCGCGATTTGGGGCTTCGCTCCGAATCGTCCATGCGTTTTGAAAAGTCTTTGGATCCGAATTTGGCCGAGGCGGCCTTATCCCGGGCGGTAGAGCTAATTAAAGAGATTTGTCCGGGCGCGAGAGTTGTCAGCCAGACAGCCGACGAAAAAAATTTCAAATTAAATACCAGCCCGCTAAAAATCAGTTTAAACTGGCTTAACGAAAAAGTCGGGCAGGTAATTGATTGGCGGGAAATAGAGAGGATCCTAAAGAGCCTGGGATTCGGGCTAGTGAAAAAAGGCGATGAACTTACTATCGCCATTCCTTCCTGGCGGGCGACCCGCGATATAAGCATTAAGGAAGATATTGTTGAAGAGGTGGCAAGGATTCATGGCTACGAAAAACTGGCTCCGGCTTTGCCCGAAATAAATCTCGCGCCCCAGCCAAAGGAGAAAAATCAGGAATTAAAAAGGAGGGCCAGAAAAATTTTATATTTAGGCGCCCGGCTAACCGAAATATATAACTATTCTTTCGTCGGTGAAGCCGAGCTCGCCAAATTGAATATAGAGCCGGCCGGCCATATTAAACTTTTGAACCCGATTGCTTCCAACCAGGCGCTTCTTCGCCAAAGTTTGACGCCCAATTTGATTGAAAATATAAGAAAAAACCAAAGCCGCTACCCGGAAATGGGAATTTTTGAGATCGGAAATATTTTTTCCAGCCTGCCGGGCGACCTAGCCTTGGACGATAAAGGCGAAGGACGCCTGCCGTTCCAGGAAGAATGCCTGGGAATCGTAGTGTACGGCACAGGGAGCGAAGAGCTTTTTTTGAAAATAAAAGGGATTATTACTTATCTTCTTTTTAATTTAGGATTGCCTGCTAAGTATGTCCCTTTGGAAGAAAAACCGGGCTGGATGGATAAAAACGCGGCGGCCGGAATAGAAATTGGAGAAGTATCAATCGGTTCGGCCGGGGTATTGGACGGCCGGATTGCCAAAGCCAGCGGGATAAAGCGGGAAGCGGCAATCGCGGAAATCAGCCTGAAGAAACTTGAAAATTTCTTCCCGCCAAGAACTAATTACCGGGAAATCGAAAAATATCCTTCGGTTATCCGCGACTTGTCTTTTGTCCTGCCGAAGAATATATTGTATAATAAAATAAAAGATGAGATAGAAAATTTTTCCGAGCTTATTAAGTCGGTTGAACTTTTCGATGTTTATGAGGGAGAAAAGTTCGGCGCCGGAAAAAAGAGCCTGGCTTTCCAGGTATACTATTCAGCCCAAAGGACTTTGACTTCGGAAGAAGTGGAGGAAGTGCAAAAGAAGCTGGTCAAGCATCTGGAAGATAAATTCGAGGCCAAGCTAAGGGACTTTTAGATAATTAGCCGCGCGTTTTTTAAAAGCCAGTCGAATAGCGCTATGACGGAGATTAAAAAAATCCATAAAACAACTTTGGCCAAAATTATCGGCGCCATATACGGGACTCTTGGGTTTTTTATCAGCATAATCCTTGCGGCGCTGGTAGGCGGGAATATAGTATCCCGCGCGGACTTTACCGGCAGCGCTATAACGGTTTTGCTTTTTCATATCGGCGGCGGAATGCTTTTTGGCGCCTTAACCTTTTTCATCGCCGGAGCGATCGGCTGGGTAATCGGCTACATCATCGCCTCGATTTACAACTTTGCCGCCAAAAAAATCGGCGGAGTGAAGATTGAAATCGAAGAGAGCCTTGATTAATCGATTAGCCGGAATTAATTTGTTTTTAATCTCATCAATTTAATTTTAATAGTATGTTTGAAACCAGCCGCGACATTTTGAATATCGTCTTAGCCGTCTCAATCGGCGCCGTAGCTTTTTTTATCTGTTGGTTCATGTTTTACCTGGTGATGTCCTTTAGAAATGTCTATAAGGTAACCCGGGAAATCCGCGAAACTTTGGGCGAAGTGAAAAACACTGTTTTAGCATTCAAAGACAAAGTAAAAGAAGCCGCCGCTTTTTTCGTTATGGCTACTGACGGGTTTAAACGGGTAATGGATTATATTAAAGATAAGGGCGAGAAGAAAGAAAAGAAAAAGAAGGGTGGAAAGGGAGATGAGGAGTAATAGATAAAGAAAATATTGAGTATTCAAAAATCCCGCCAAAACGGGATTTTTTGCATAATATGTTTTTTCTTTACTTTTTATACCCGCATTCTTTGTTTGAGCACTTCACTCCGCCGTCTTTAGCTTCGACTAATAACGATCCGCAATCCGGGCAGACTTCGCCGGTCGGCTTGGTGGCAAATGAGGTTTTGCAATCCGGGTATTGGTCGCAGGCGTAAAAGGACCCGCGGCGGCTGCGTTTCATAACGATTTCGCCTTTGCCGCAGACCGGGCATTTAATTCCGGTGGAGCCGGAATTTTCCGAAATGCTTTTTATGTTTTTGCATTTGGGATAGGCCGAGCAGGCTAAGAAGGGGCCAAAGCGGCCGTTTCGGATTACCATTGGCGAACCGCACTTATCGCAAACCTCATCTTTATATTTTTCCTGGAGCTCTTTTACTTTTTCGCTCACCTCGGCGGATTTAGTCCCTTTTTCTCCGGGCAGGCTTTTTATGTTTTTGCATTTCGGAAAGCCGGAGCAGGCGAGGTAACGGCCGTAGCGTCCGGTTTTAATAATCATCGGTGAACCGCATTTATCGCATACTTCCTCCGACTTTTCTTCGGGCATAATATCGGTTTTTTTCAGCTCTTTCTGCTTGAGCTCCAAATTATCATGAAAAGGGTTGTAAAAGCCTTTTATTACCGGCTGCCACTTTTCTTTCCCGTCCGCGATTTCATCTAAGTCATTTTCCATCTGGGCGGTAAATTCGAAATCAACGATTTTCGGAAAGTGGGCGACCAGTAAGTCATTAACGACAAAAGCGATATCAGTCGGTTTTAACTTTTTATTTTCATCCCGTTCGACGTAGTTCCGCGCTTCAATCGTCGCGATTGTCGGCGCGTAAGTCGACGGCCGGCCAATGCCGTGCTTTTCCAAAATTTTAACCAGCCCGGCGTCCGAGTACCTGGCCGGCGGTTTGGTAAAATGCTCTACGCCGTCAATTTTTTCCAAATCCAATTTTTCTTTTTCTTTTAATTCCGGCAAATCGAGCTCCGTACTTTTCTCCGGATAAACTTTCAGGAAACCCGGGAATTTTAAGACCTGGCCCGTAGCCCGGAACTGGTATTTTAATTCCGCGCCTTTTATGGCGGACTGGACCGGACTGCTATCAGGCTCTGCGTCTATATCCAAAGTCGTCGCGTCGAACTCGGCTTCCGGCATCTGCGAAGCGACAGCGCGCTGCCAAATCAATTTATATAGCCGGTATTGGTTCGGCTGCAAAGATTCTTTTAAGGACTCCGGGTGGCGGCTCACTTCAGTCGGCCGGATAGCTTCGTGGGCTTCCTGGGCGCCCTTGGATTTAGTTTTAAACCGGCGCGGAGCCGCTAGGGCATATTCAGATCCAAATTCTTCCGTTAGATAGGTTTTAGCCTCGTCTAAGAATTTTTCCGATAAATTAAGCGAATCGGTTCGCATGTAAGTAATTAAACCGACTTGGCCTTCGCCTTTTATTTCCGTACCTTCATATAATTTCTGGGCAGTCATCATGGTTTGCTTGGCGGAAAATCCCAGCCAGCGGTTAGCGGTTTGCTGTAAGGTTGAAGTAGTAAACGGCGATGGCGCCTTCCGCTTCACCTGCTTTTTTTCAATTTGAGAAACAATATATTCGGCGCCTTTTAGGCCGGCCAAAATTTGATCAGCTTCCTCTTTATTTTTAATATGAAGCTTACTTATAACCTTGCCGTCAATTTTATTGAGCTTAGCCAGAAAAGGCACGGAATCTGCGTTAATTTTCTTCAGCAAAGCTTCAACACTCCAATATTCATCCTGCTTAAAATCCTTAATTTCCCGCTCCCGCTCGACTATAAGTCTGACCGCGACCGATTGCACCCGGCCGGCCGATAATCCCCGGGCGACTTTTTTCCATAAAAAAGGCGATAGTTCGTAGCCGACCAGCCGGTCTAAGACCCGGCGGGCCTGCTGGGCGTCGACCAAGTCTTCGTTTAGTTTTCTCGGGTTTTCCAAAGCCTGGATTATGGCGGTTTTGGTTATTTCATGAAAAACAATCCGATCGATTTGTTTTTCGTCCAAATCCAGGGCTTCGGTAAGATGCCAGGCAATCGCCTCTCCTTCGCGGTCTTCGTCGGAGGCCAGTATGACTCTTTCCGCCTTTTTCGCGAGAGTCTTAAGCTTGGTCACCGTTTTCCGGCTTTTCATCGGAATAACGTATTTAGGCTTAAAATTATTTTCAATATCAATCCCCATTTCCTTAACCGGAAGATCGCGAATATGGCCGAATGAGGATTCGACCTTGTAATCTTTGGAAATGAATTTTGAAATCGTTTTGGCCTTAGTAGGGGATTCGACGATGATTAGTTTCATAATATGTTGAAAGTTTAAAAAATAATTTATTTTTTAAACTTTTAGATTAATACATACTCCATTCCGCCCAGATTCTTGATCATGCCTTTCATTTCCATGAGGGTTAAGGTACTCGATACTACGGATGCTGTCAAATTGGAAAGGCGGATTAAGTCGTTAATGTGCGCCGCCTCTTTTCCTAAAAAAGAAAGAAGGATTTCTTCTTCTTTGGTTTCAGGGACCGCGGATTTAGCTTTAATATATAAGGATACGCGATTAAGGTCAAGCGCTTCAATAATTTCCGAGCCGCTTCGGACTAAAAGAGCCCCCTGTTTTATGAGCTCGTTCGTGCCTACCGAAACCGGGGAATAGATGCTCCCGGGAACGGCGAAAACTTCGCGGTTAAAGTCTAGCGCAAAACGCGCGGTAATAAGCGCGCCGGATTTTTCCGCCGCCTCAATTACCAATGTGCCGCGGGTCAGTCCGGCAATTATGCGGTTTCTTTGGGGGAAATAAAAGGGCATGGCTTTGGTGCCCAAAGGAAATTCGGATATTATGGCGCCGCCTGACCCAATAATTTTTTCCGCCAGATTTCGGTTGGCTACCGGATAGATGCTTTCTTTATCGACGCCAGACCCTAAAACTCCGATAGTCCGGCCGTTTGATTTAACCGTGGCGATATGAGAGATAGCATCAATCCCCAAGGCCAATCCGCTGACGATGACAATTCGGCCGCCGGCCAGCTCTTTAACTATATCATCCGTTGCCTGGCGGCCATAAGTGGAAAACTTCCTTGATCCGACAATTGCCACGCTATATTTATCCTCTTCTTTTAATTCGCCGCGCAAATACAAAAGGGCAGGCGGGTCGGGAATCTCTTTTAAAAGGGAGGGATAAGCCGGGTCATTTTGCGCGACCAGCTTAATATTTTCCCTGTATATATTTTCCATTAGCTCATCCGGGTTGATATTTTTCCTATGAAGAGAAAATTCTAAAGCGATTTTTTCATCAATTCCGGCTTGCATTAATTCACTTGAGTTCGCGTTAAAAGCCGCCTGCCAGGAAGGGAAGTAAACCTTTAATTTTTTCGTCCTAACCGGCCCGAATTTGGGAAAAGTGTTAAGAGCGGCAAGATACTTAATATCCATTTTAGAATTTGTTTAATTTTAGCTAAAATTCATCAAAGATGGATGAGCCATAATTAGCCTTGACATTACTTTAAAGTCGTGATATAGTTCAGAGTCATTAAAATACAAAAATAGTACCTGGCTTACTACTTGTCGGAGGGCATCAATTATATAAGCTGGGTTCCCTCCTTGCCTACTTATAGACTGAAGTCCCTCGCTGGCAAGTAGTAAATCGGGTAATATTTACCCTTGCAAATTTAACTCCAGCTTTGTGGCTGGAGTTTTTGTATGAAAAATTTTTAGGCGGATTCATTAACAATTTCTTTGATTACCGCATTAATAATTTTTAACTCGTCTGCTGAAAATTTCATGAGAACAAACTTATCAGCCGGAATTTTGTCTAAAGCCTGACTGCGAATTCCTATTCGGACGCGCTTAAAGTTTTTGGTTTTAATATGGTCAATTATGTCCTGTACTCCTCTGTGTCCGGCACTCCTTGAATCCAGCGAAATTTTATACTTTCCCAGTTCAATATCTAAGTCATCATGAATAACAGTTAGAACGTCAGCCAGCGGCGCGTCGTGGACTGAAAGAAAACCGAGGCGCTTAGGCAAAAGGTGATAATAATTTAAAACGGCCGCGACTGCAACGCCTGAATTGTTCATGAAAGTCTGGGGCTTAACTAATAGCGTGCCATCAGGAAGCTGGCAAATCTCTGATTTAAATTTTTTATTGTAAGCCCACTGGCAATCATGCTTTTTGGCAATTTCATCCACTCCTAAAAATCCGGCGTTGTGCCTGGTATTTTTATATTTATCGCCTGGATTTCCCAAGCCAATTATGACGCGCATAAATTTAAGCCAGAGCTAATGAAAAAACTGTTAAATAACTATTCTTCATTAAGAATGTTTTTTGACTGGCCATGCACAAAACTGCCTTTTTTTACCCGGACGGAAATTGGCGTGCCTAAAAACCCGAATTGGCCGCGAAGCTGATTTTCAATAAAGCGAAGATAAGGCGAGGTGATGCTTTCTTTAGCGCCGATCAGGATTTGAATTTCCGGCGGGTAAGAGGCCGCTTGTTTGATTTTTTTAATATAAGGATATTTATCCGAAGCCTTATAGCGGGTGGGCCGGTGGATTTTAACGATCCGCTTCAAAAATTTATCCAATTCTTTTTCGCTTAATTCGCGCGCCCGCTGGCGGTTTATGTCTAGAACTAAATCCATAACGTCATTGGTTTTTCTCCCGGTAAGGGCTGAAACGAAAATAATCGGCGCCCATTTTACAAAAGGCAGATGATAATTTATATACTCGGTGAATTTTTTCGTATCCTTTTCTAAAATCAAATCCCATTTGTTGGCGATTATAATCAGGCTTTTTTTCCGGCCGATAATTTCATCGGCGATTTTTTGGTCTTGCCGGGTGATGTCTTCGGAGATATCCAAAACCAAAAGGGCGATATCGGATCGGTTAAGGCTTCTAAACGACCGTTCTATCCCTTCTTTTTCCAGATCGATTTTATTTCTCGTTTTTTTGCTCTTGGTCGCGTTTTTCGAAATTCCGGCCGTATCGACCAAAACGATTTTTTTCCCCGCGTAATCTAGGTCCGTATCCTGGGGCTCCCGGGTCGTATGGGGCACCGAGCTGACGATCACCCGGTCCTGGCCTAAAATGGAATTAATCAGGCTTGATTTTCCGACATTGGGCTTTCCTAAAATGCTTACCCGAACCGGATCATTTTCGTTGTAGGGTCTGCGGCGGCCGCGAATTTTCTTTTCACCCTCCTCGTCCCCCGCGCTTTCTTCTCCGTAGCCGATAAAATCAGCCAGCCGGTTTATTAATTTTTTCCGCTTGGGCTGGCGGCGGATTATTTCGTCGACTATCAAATCCAAAAGATCGCCGGTTCCGGAGCCGGTAGCGGCCGAGATCGGCAAAGGGTCGCCCAGCCCCAGCTTATAGAATTCGGGCACCTTGTAATTTTCCTTGGGCGAGTCGGTTTTGTTGGCTACTAAAATAACTTTTTTCTCCGGCGTTTTTTCTTTTAAAAACAAAGCCAGCTTACGGTCATCCGGCAAGAGTCCGGCTTTGGTATCGACTAAAAATAAAATTAAATCAGCCCGCTCTAAGCTCCCGCGGGCTTGCATCTGGACTTTCCGGTCGATGGTTTCGCGATCCAGAGCGATTCTTATTTTTTCCGAAGAAGTGAATTCTTTTAGGTTGATTACTCCGCCGGTATCGACAAGCTCCAGGTCATACCCTCTCCAGTTTATCAGGCTGTAATTAGCGTCGCGGGTGGTTCCGGGAAGGTCGGCGGTAAGGGCCCTTTTTTCTTCGATTAAACGGTTAAAAAGGGTGGACTTACCGACGTTAGTCCGGCCGAAAATTACGATTTGTGGAATTTTATTTGTTGGCATCTTCGCCTAGTATCAATATGAAATCCGGCGTGTTAATATCGGTTTTGCCGGCGTTGTCATTTTTTAGCTCCTCGGTAAGCCAGTCAGGCACGTCAAAGGAAACGTTGGCGCCGGTTTTTTCTTTAAGGATTCCCAAAGAATCTTTTTTGGCTCCGAAAGTAAGGTCGTATATTACCGACTTTTGGAAATTTTGATGGCTGGAATTGCTTATCCTGGTTATTTCAAAGCCGTATTTTTCCAAGTCAACCGATACCTGCCCGGCCAAGCCGTTGATCCAGGTTCCGTTTTTCAGTTCGACTTTAGTTTTTTCGACATCAACTTTATGGCTATCCTCGGCCGGCGGGGCGGAAAATGCGTTCTGGACCATATAGCGGATTTCTTTGAAATCACCTGACTTCGGCTGGAGGATATAGGCGCCGTCCTGTCCTACGGCGTTGACCAAAAGCCCGCCCGCCCGGTTGTCAAGGACTTGATTAGTAATATTGGCTTTATCCACGTCCTTGACCAGATCCCAGAACTTGTAGACTTCCCAAATCTCGATATCGGTGCTGATATGTTCGCTTAAATCGGATATGATATTCTTAATCGCCATTGGCTTGAAAATCATATTAATGGAAAGGATTTTTTCTTTGGCGGCTTCAATGATTTTTTGCTGCCTTTTCGCGCGGGCGAAATCCGACCCTTCGACTCCGGCGGCATGCCGCGAACGGGCGTATTTTAAAGCTAGAGAGCCGTTCATTTCCTGCCAGCCCTGTTCAACATGCAGATGCTCATAGCGGGAATTCCACGGGCCGTCTTCGTTGCCTAAAACCGGATAAGAATAATCGTCCAAAGTATTATCAACATAAACTTTAACTCCGCCCAGCTCGTCGATAATTTTAGTAAAGCCGGCAAAATCAACGCGGACAAAATAATGGATCGGTATTCCCAAAAGGTCGCCGACGGCCTGGGAAGCGGCCTGGCCGCCAGAGCCCGGGGTTTTCATTTCGGCGTATGAGCCGACGGAATTTATTTTTTTCCATCCCATGCCTTCTACCGGAACTACTAAATCGCGGGGAATGGAAAGAAGAAATACTTTTTTGGTGGACGGTTCGATGCTCGCCAGCATCATCGTATCAGTCAAATAAGCCCCGTCATGGCCTTTGCCGCCGATTCCCAAAAGAAGGATATTGATTCGGTTTTCTTCTTCGCCTTTCAGCTTCCGATCCGCGCTTTCGACCAAGGTGTTAAATTGTTCTAAAATCGGCATGTGCTTTATCCAGGAATAGGAGCTTTTTTCAGAAATTAGGGTCTGGGAAAAAAAGAACGCAAGGCTTACGCCGAGGAAAACAAAAAAATAAACGGCTTTTTTGAGCCAGTTTTTTTTCTTTTCGACAGGCGGGGCTATTACGGCCTCATTGTCTTGGCTGCCGAATGGCTGGTTGTTTGGCTTCTCTAGCATACTGAAAAATAATGTTTTTATCTTAGCCCGGCGAAATTAATTTAAAATTAAAACACGAAAATCAGATTTTTCAAGTCCTTTCCTATTATATCATAAGATTTGCGTATTTAACAAGCCGCCGAATTTTAGGCCAATTTTATCCGCCGATCTTCTTTAACCGGCCGGATTTGCCAAATTAATTTTTTAATGTTATATTTATCCAATAAAGAAAAGCCCCTTAATCTTATTTGGCCGGAAGGGCTGTTTAAGTATTTTTGTATCGGCCGTTTTAAAATAATTTACCTTATATATGGCAAGAAATTTTTTTTCTTTTGTTTTGGAATTAGTTAAAATCGTCGTAATATCCTTGGTGATAATCATCCCGGTCAGGCAGTTTTTAATCCAGCCTTTTTACGTTAAAGGAGCTTCAATGGAACCGAGTTTTTATGACCAGGAATATTTGATAATTGATGAATTGTCTTACCATTTAAAGACTCCGCAGCGGGGCGATATCATCGTCTTTCGCTATCCCAAGAACCCTCAGGAATTTTTTATTAAACGGGTAATCGGCCTGCCGGGGGAAAAAGTCCAGATTAAAGACGGAGGCGTATATATTATAAATAAAAAGAATCCTGACGGAATAGCCCTTGACGAGCCTTATTTGACGTCCGGCGTGAAAACTTACGGCTACTCGGACAATGAAATTACGAGTCTGGGGGATAATGAGTATTATGTTATGGGAGACAACCGCGGCTCTTCCAAAGATTCAAGAAGCTTCGGGCCGGTCAACAAAAGCTTCATCATCGGAAAAGTATTTTTCCGGGGATGGCCGTTTGATAAAGTAAAAGTATTTAATAGCGACCCGGCGTATAACGGCGTATAGCCATTAATTTTTCAATTCTCAAACAATAATTGTCGATTGCCGATTAAACTGCCTGATGCGGGCGGACAGAAAGGCGATTGCCGATTGGATAAATTATGCCAAGAGGAAAAGCTAAAAAAGAGGACAAATCAAAAGATAAAAATGCTAAGGCTCCCCGGGAAAGGACTTACAGCCGCTTAAGGGGAATGAAAGATATTCTTTTCGACGAGTATAGATATTTTGATTTGGTCATCCAAAAGGCCAAAGATCTGGCGGAAACTTACGGTTTTAACCAGATTGAAACCCCGATTTTGGAAAGAGCCGAGCTTTATGAGCGGGCTACGGGAAAAACTACCGACATAGTATCCAAGGAGATGTATGTCTTCGCCGATAAAAACGGCGAACGGATAGCCCTGCGGCCGGAACTGACTCCGAGCCTGGTCCGAACCTATATTGAGCATGGAATGTTCAACCTTCCCCAGCCGGTAAAAATGTTTTTAATCGGCTCGAATTTCCGCCACGAAAAACCCCAGTCCGGACGCCAGCGCCAGCACCACCAGTTTGGTTTGGAAATGTTCGGGGAGGAAAAGCCGGCGGCCGACGCCCAGGTAATTTTAATCGCTTATAATTTTTTCAAAGAACTGCAAGTAAGCGTCCAGGTCCAGATTAATTCAATCGGCTGTAAAGAGTGCCGGGCGGAATACGAAAAAAAATTGATTGAGTTCTATAATGAAAGAGGGAAGCGCTCCAAGCTTTGCCCGGACTGCAAAAAGCGGCTCCGAAAAAATCCTTTGCGCCTTTTGGACTGCAAAGAGCCGGGCTGTGTTCTGGTCCGCCAAGACGCGCCCCAAATTGTTGATTTTCTTTGCGAGCCGTGCAAGAATCATTTTATTAAAGTTTTGGAATTTTTGGATGAATTGAACGTACCCTATAATCTTAATCCTTATCTGGTCCGCGGACTGGACTATTATAACCGGACAGTCTTTGAAATTTGGCCTGCCCACGCTGAAGCTTCGGCGGGCGAACCCGCGAGCGAAACCCCTGCAATAGAAGCCGGAAAGGGCAAGCCATCGGGAGAAGAGCGGACGGCTGACTTGCCCCGGCAAGCGGCTTTAGGCGGCGGCGGGCGTTATGACGGACTGGTTGAGTATATGGGCGGCCGGCCGACTCCGGGTTTAGGTTTTGGATTGGGTTTGGAACGGACCATCGCCAAAATTAAGGAGAAGAATATCCCTTTGAAAAAAAACGGAGAGCCGATTGTATTTATCGCCCAATTAGGCGACGCCTCAAAAAGAAAAGCCATGGCGCTTTTTGAAGATTTGCGGCGCGCCGGAATTTCGGTCAGACAGGCTTTTACCAAGGATTCGTTAAAATCCCAGCTCGAAGAAGCTAACCGGCTGGAATCGAAGTTCAGCTTGATTTTAGGGCAAAAGGAAGTGGTTGACGGGACGGTTTTAATCCGCGATATGGAATCAGGCATCCAGGAAGTGATCGATTATAATAAAATAAAAGGGGAAATCACCAAAAGAATTTCAGAAAAAAAATAATTTTGAATGGCTAAAAGATCCGGCCTTGGATGAGCATAAATAATGCGGTTCCGGGGGAGGATAAGGCGGCCATACAGCAGAACGGAGGTGAAACTATGGTAGAATTCAGAAGAAAAAAAGGCGAGAGTTTTGAAAGTTTCCTTAGGCGTTTTAACCGAAGGCTGGTTCAATCTGGGAAACTCCTGGAAGCCCGGGCTAAACAGCGCCATAGCGGAAAGAAAAGCCGGAACCTGGTAAAAAAATCCGCCCTGATCCGGTTAAAATATAAATCCCAGCAGGAATATTTAAGAAAGACCGGAAAGCTGAAAGAAGACGACTTCCGATAATCGCAAGCAAGTAAAAACGCCCCGCATAATTATTATGCGGGGCGTTTTTTGCTGTAAGTTTTTTCAAAGCTCATTAAGGGAAAATTTAACCTTTCATTCCCGGGATGTATTTTTTTATGCTTTTTAACTGTTCAAACCTGGAAGTCTTGACGAATTGCTTTATCCGGCCCCGGGCTTTTCCCGTCTTGACGAATTTCAGCCAGTCTGAATTAGGGGATTTCCGATTTTTGTCGATAATGATTTCTACCAAATCGCCGTTTAAAAGTTCCGAATCGAGCGGCGCGATTTTGTCGTTCACCAAAGCCCCGACGCATTTATTTCCGATATCCGAATGGACTTCATAGGCAAAATCGACCGGGGTTGAGCCTTCAGGCAAATCATAAACATCGCCTTTGGGGGTAAAAACAAAAATCCTATTTTTGAAAATATTAAACTTTAAGTCCTTGATGAAATCGTGCGAAGTGACGGCGTGGCGCTGGATCTCTAAAATTTCTTTAACCCAAACCGGCTGGGAGGCGGCTATCTCTTTATGCCCGCCTTCTTTCTGCTTATAATACCAATGAGCCGAGATTCCGTATAAAGCCTCTTCGTTCATCATCCGGTTTCTAATTTGGAATTCGGTCAATTTTCCGCCCGGACCGAAAACGGTCGTATGCAAGCTCTGGTATCCGTTTGGTTTCGGCAGGGCGATATAATCTTTGAAGCGGTCTTTTTTCGGCTTCCATAAAGAATGGATGACGCCCAGGGTTTTATAACAGTCCTCGATTGAATCGACGACGACCCTTAAAGCGAACACGTCCGAAATCTCGTTGAACTTCCGGTCTTTTATCTGCATTTTTTTATAGATGCTGTACAGGTGCTTGAACCGGCCTTCAATTTCCGGGTTGATGCCGACTTTTTTCAGCTCGCGCCCCAAAAGGTTTTTTATTTTCTGGATGTACTGGTTGCGCTCGACTTTCTTTTCCACTTCGTATATGTATTGGAG
The DNA here is from genome assembly GCA_041661505.1 of Patescibacteria group bacterium. Classification (NCBI taxonomy): domain Bacteria; species Patescibacteria group bacterium. Next base: position 83,293 of record JBAZUF010000004.1, read on the forward strand.
TTTTTTGTATTCTTCGGGATAAAGAAATTTAAAGCAGATGTCTTCCATCTGCCATTTTAATCTCCAGATTCCCAAGAGCCCCGCGATCGGCGCGTAAATTTCCATAGTCTCTCTCGCGATCCGCTCCTGCTTTTCCGGCGGCAGGGCGTCAAGCGTCCGCAAATTATGCAGGCGGTCGGCAAACTTTATCAAGATAACGCGCAGGTCGTTGGCCATGGCGATAAACATCTTCCTTAAGCTCTCGAGATACCTTTCGACGCCGCGGTATTTGATTTTTGATAATTTAGTAATGCCTTCGACCAATAAAGCGATTTCTTTGCCGAAATTTTTTTCAACGTCAGCCAGGCTGTATTCCGTATCCTCGGGAACGTCATGCAAAATACCGGCGGCTATCGTATTGATATCCGCCTTCATTTGCGCCAGAATAAAAGCGGTATGGAGCGAGTGCTCAATATACGGGTCGCCGTTTTTCCTTTTTTGCCGGCCATGGGCTTTGTTGGCAAAATCAAAAGCCAGTTCCAATATATCCGTATCAGCCCTTTCATCATTTTCCTTTACTTTAGCGATTATTTGGCCAATAGTCATATGATTAGATAAGCTTTTACAATTAGATGTTTTGTGATACTATATTAGTATAAATTCGCGCCGCAGTCAAAGTGAACAAAGCCCGCGGGCTTATTATAAAAAAGAATTATTAAAAACAAATTATGTATAATATAATTCCTTTGGTATTAATCATGATCAGCTTGAGCATAATGCTAAGCATCGTAGTCCGGAAATTCTCGGCGCTCGCCAATTTGGACATCGAGAGCATGCCGGCGGAAAAGGAAAGCCGTTTTAAAGAGCGGATTATTTCCAACCGCCTGAAAAGGAATTTAACGAAATGGGGCGCGAGCCTTATGAAGGTTTTACGCTTTATCGCCCAGAATTTAGGCAAGGGTTTTTCTTACGTTTTGAGCCGGCTGGATAAAATGAAAGACAAATATCAGGAAGAAAGCATCTTAAACAAAAAGAAGCAGGGCGACCCGGGGAAGCTGGCCGAACAGCTATTCCTTGATGCCGACGCCCTAATTAAAGACGGGTCGCTCGAGGAGGCCGAAAAGAAATTTATTGAAATCATCAGCCTCCAAAGCCGCAGCCTAAAGGCCTTTAAAAAATTAGCCGACTTGTATATTCTGAAAAAACAATTTGACGAAGCCAAACAGACTCTCGAGCATATTCTAAAATTGATTGAAGATGAGGAAGTGGTTTTGATGAAGAGTAAGGATGAAGGTTCGGAAGACCAGTTAAAAACCCTAAACCTCGAACGGGGACAGATCCACTTTGATTTGGCGTCGGTTTTTCGGGGAAAAGAAAATTTGGAACAAGCGGGCAAAAGCATGAAAGAAGCGTTAAAAATCGAGCCGTCCAATCCGAAATACCTTGACACCATGATAGAAATTAGTATAATGGGAAAAGATAAAATTGCCGCGCTGGACGCTTTTAAAGCGCTGGAAAAAGCCAACCCGGAGAACCAGAAATTGGCCGAATTAAAAGAACAAATTAGCGAGTTATAGAATTAAAGCACGTAGCCTGATGTTGCGCGGCAGAAGCCGCGTATTGCGGATTACGTGTTGTATATTTTTACGAAATAATGCCGGCGTAGCTTCCGCCGCAGGCGGACAGGCAGCTGGTACCCCATTTCCGCAGAGCATGGTTATGAGTAAAAAATAATATGCCGACGTAGCTCAGCTGGTAGAGCAACTCCATGGTAAGGAGTAGGTCCGCGGTTCGAATCCGCGCGTCGGCTCAAAAAACACTAAATATCAGCTGGTACCCCGCAGATGCGGGGCATGGTAAGGAGTAGGTCTGCCCCGCAAAATGCGGGGCGCGTCGGCTCAAGCAAAAACATCCTAAAACTAGGATGTTTTTATTTTGCCGTGCCCGGAATTGACAGCTTGGTCGTTTTTTGTTATATTTATTCGTTATTCCTGCACATTTAAATAGGGTTAAAAATGAAACCAAATTTTATTATTGGTACTAGAATAGGGTATGAATTGGACAATTCAATTCAAGTTAAGGAGGAGAAAAATGTTTTCTGTCTTTGTTCAGGTAATGCGCTGGGGGATCAAACCCCGGGGCGAAAATGAAAACCGGGGACGGTTTTACCTTCGAGCCGTCTTGGTTCAGTCGGCAAAGACGGCCGTAGTGGGCCTGGCAATCTCTTGGCTGGCCGCAGAATATGTTTCATTTACTGTTGCCGTAGCAATTTTTATTTGCTTCGTAGCGATCGGCGTTATATTAGGGCTGGCCGTTTGCGGCTGATTAGTTAATGTTTTTTAACCAATTAAGAACACCTCGTTTTTCAACGGAAAGGAGTGTAGTGGTGAATAAAATGTTGAGAGTGCTGGTTACGGCTGTTTTTATCGCCGGAGCTTCCATGCTTTCCGGCTGTGCCGGATTGGACCAGAGCCCGGACGGGAGGCAATTCCAGCAAACCCCCGGAAAGCCAGCTGTTTCGCCGGCCGAACCAACCAAAAAAGCTCCGGTAACAATGGCCAGCCGCGGAGCCCAATCCAGGGCTTCTGGCACGGCGGCCTTTAACCCATTTACCTCTTTCCCGCGGCAGGCGGACTTCTGCTCCGATGGGAGAGAGTTATTCGGCTATGGCCGGGAAAAAAAACCGGCCAATTCTGACGTGGTCACTCCGCTTCCATACGAGAGGTGACCGCGTTAAGTTCGACCCGGAGGCTTGCGGCTGAAATCGCAAGTCCCCCGGGTTTCTTTATTATTTGGCCAGGCTTAACACCCGGCTATTTTTTTTGTATAATGGAAGCGCTAACAATAAGGGAAATTTATGTTAAATAAAAATGGGTCATTAAGTATTGTCTGCGCGGCGATTTTTGCCGCCTTTTTATTTTTTCCGTTAATATCAGCCTTTGCCCAGCCTCCAACGAGTGCCGCAATAATATCAAATGATCTACCGGCAGAAAGCGCTATACGCCAAAATGTTTCTGACTGGTATATAAAAAATTTCGATTCGAAAATAATCGTTAACAAGGATTCAACTTTGGACATAACCGAAGATATTACGGCTGATTGCGGTACAGTAAGCGGAAAACACGGAATTTTCCGGATTCTGCCCGAGCGGATTAAGTTTAGTAACGGAGGCGCTATCAATACGCCGGTGGAACTCATAAGCATAACCGATTTTTCCGGCCGGAGTTTAAAATACTCGGAATCAAGAAACTTTTTCGACCGCACCGTCACCTGGAAAATCGGCGACCCGAAAAGGGAAGTCCAGAGCGTTAATAACTACCGGATCCATTATTTAGTAAAAAATGTTATCCGTTTTAATAAAGATTTCGACGAACTGTACTGGAATTTAAACGGCAATTTTTGGGATTTGGAAACCGATCATTTCCACGCCAATATTATCTTTCCGGGCGAAGTGAATGAAAATAACAGCACCGTCGACTATTATACCGGGGCGCTCGGAAGCAAGTCCAAAGATTCAGCCGAGTATAAATGGAGCGTGGCGAGCACTTTAGAGTTTAATAGCACAAAAACTCTTTATAACCGGGAGGGTATTACCGCTTCAATAATTTTCCCGAAAAATATTTTTACGACTTACCAGGCCGGATTTTTAGAGAGCTATGGCCAATATGCCTGGCTCATTATTCCGTTAATTGTCTTTATCGTCTGCTTCCGCTTATGGTGGAAATACGGTAAAGACCCAAAAATGGACAAATCCATTATCCCCGAATACGAGGCGCCGGGAAAGCTCGCGCCGATGGAACTCGGGATGCTTATGACCAACGGCCGGTTTAGTAATAAATTAATTACGGCGGAAATAATTAATTTGGCCACGAAAAAATTAATCACCATAAAAGAGATTGATAATAAGATTTTGGTTTTCCATTCCAAGGATTTCGAATTGACGAAAAATTCTTCCCCCGATGCTGAAAGAATATTGACGCCGGCTGAAAAGGCGATTCTTGAAAGGATTTTTTTGGATGGAGATACGGTGAAGCTATCCGACTTAAAGAATGATTTTTACACCGCGATAAAATGGATTAAAGACAAGGCGCTTGGGCTTTTGGAAGAAAAGAAATTGTTAGTCGCTTCCAGCCGGCGCTACAGTATCGGCATGATAGTTATTGGCGCAATTCTTATTCCCGCCGCTTTTGTTTTTGCCGGCTGGTCGATATTTTTAAGCGCGAGCCTTATCGTCTCCGGAACAATCATTTTGATTTTCGGAGCAATAATGCCTAAAAGGACTTTAGCCGGAGCGGAATTAAACTGGGAAATAAAAGGTTTTAGAATGTTCATGGAAACGGTAGACAAGCACCGGGCCGAGTTTTACGAAAAAGAAAATATATTTGAAAAGTTTTTACCCTACGCCATAGTCTTTGGCATTACCGGGCTGTGGATTAAAAAAATGAAAGATATTTACGGCGAGGATTTTTATCGGACTTACGCGCCGGTTTGGTTTATCGGCAATATGGGCTCGTTTGACGCGGACAGTTTGAACGGCGCGATTTCCGGGCTATCGTCTTCAATCGCCTCAAACACTTCTTCGCCTTCTGGTTCCGGAGAAGCGGGAGGGGCTGGCGGTGGCGGAGGAGGCGGCGGTGGCGGAGGATGGTAAAACTGGATGCGGATATTTGGATAAGAGGCAGTTCTATCTTTTTTAAACGCAAAAATAAAAGGCGCTCAAATAGCGTCTTTTTAGTTAAAAAATGGTGGGCGGGCTCCTTCCTCAAGGGAGACCCGCCGTTTTGTTGTTTTGGTTCTGGGAGTAGGGCTAGTCCCTTCTCCAATCAGACCAATCGCTACCGCGACCGCGGAAAAAGAGCGGACGTCATCCGCCGTCGATGAGGACACGGAACTCGCCCCCTCCGACTTTTCGCCCACCGAGAACGCGATGGCGTTTGAGCATGGCCAGCGTGTCTTTTCCCAGTCCCAGCTCTTCGAGCCGGGACATGCCGTAATCGTAAGCGGTCATTTATTGCCTCCTGCGACTAGCTGGCTTTTGCAAGCGCGGGATCTCTGACGAAAACGCGCGATTCTTGGCTGGCTTCTGATATCGTTTTAATCGCCAGCTTATTGCCTTCAACTGTGTTGCTCCCGACCGGGAGTCGGGTTAGAAAAATGTTTCTGGCTTGGTAATACGCCCGGCGGTCAGGGGTGACGCAGTTACTGGCGTCAACGATTTTTACTGGGTGTTTTGCCACTTCGCGGATGAATTTTTCCGGGCTGGTAATACCCGGAATCTGAAGCAGGTTGAAGAAACCAGCATCCATCTTCCTGTGGCCGGGCATAAATTTGTCGAGCGCTTGATTATGCGCCTTCCTTCTGGCCGGATATATTTTGTGAAGGCAAGGAATGAGAGTATTGTCCAGGATTCCGTTTTCCATAATCTCCAGTATTTGTGCCTGGACCAGGAAGTTGGTACAGAGGAAGGTGTTGGCGTTTAAGTGGGTGAACAGGTCCAAATATTTTTGGTCGGCCAGGATTATACCGCCCGACCTCAACGCGGGAGTCCCGCCCGCCTTTGAATCTGAAACGATAAAGGACGTGCCCGGGCAGGCGTCAAATGGGAAGGCTTTGTAGCGCGGTAATTCGTCTTCATCAGCCGGAACCTCAAGGTAGGCGATATCAAGGGCGTGGAAAAATTTGCCTACGGCGCGTTCGGAAACCTTGATGATATTCTCGAATGGCGTCAGGATTCCGGTCGGATTTCCAATGAGCCCCTGGTACAGCGCGGCAACCTGGTTGTGCTTCAGGCAGTAATCCAGGTGGTCTAAATCCATGCCTTCGTCGGTAAGCCTTACGCCGATGACGGTAAGATCATGAATCTTCGCCGCTTGGAGAAAGCGATCGTAGGTGAATTCTTCAGCCAGGATTACTCCTTTCCTTGGCATTTTTTTAACAGCCAGAAGAATGGATTCGATAGCCCCCATCCCTCCGTGCGTCACGACCCATCGCCTCCAGTCTTCGATGCCGTAACGATCGGCCTTTGCCAGTCGCAAAGCGAACATGCCGTTATTGTCGCTCCAGTCGGCGGTAGGATATTGTCCGACCTTCGGTCCGTGCTTCTCCACCATTTCCCTCGGTGATGGCAGATCCAGGAGGGTTCTTTCTACGACAACGTCGTTTGGTTTTCCCCTCGTACCATCAAACAAGAAATCCGTGCTCATGAAATACTCCTTTGTCAGTCTTGGGGTTAATTCCAGAGTTATGTATTTCACGCATGTTTAAATGCGGTTAAAAAAGTTTTGTAAAGGGCAATCTCCTTTCTATATTTAAAATCAAGGTTCAAAAAATTTCGAACCTTAACATAGATTATGCTTTTAAATTAAGGTAAAGTCAAGCCTCTAAAGACTGGCTTTAAGAGACGCAATTTAATATATGAGTTAAATCGTGATCAAGCTGATAGCTAATAATATGGTCAGAGCTATATTGTTCAGCTTTAGAATTTTTGGTATAATTAAAAAAATACCATAATTTATTATATTTCTCGTCCCGCCATTAGACGGCTGGGGCTTGCAAAAAAAAGTATGAAGCATCTCAAAAAGATGGTTTGCGTATTTTCGCTGGCGGCATTAGTACTCGGAGCTATGCCGGCTGGGGCATTTTATTTGGAAATGCCAAAAGCTCTCAAAGAAATTGGCGCTAAGCAGAAAGTTTTAGGCACTAAATTAACGCAAGAAAGCGGGGAAACTCCGGCTCCATCGGTCGAGCCAGTAGAACCGGCTCCTCCGGCTGATGGAGGAAATACCGGCAATCCGCCAGCACCGCTCCAGCCAGTAGAACCTGCCAACCCTCCATCCCAGCCTGGCGCGACTTGCCGAATTGACGGCGTGGAACAGCCGGGAGCTTGCGAAAACAATAACCAGGGAGGGCAAAGCGGACAAAACAACAACCAATCCAATCCTCAAGACGAGGCGCGGCGCAAAACTCAAGACGCGCAACAGCTGAAAGATATCAAGCGCAATGTTAAAAGGATGGAAGTGGATCTGAAAAGATTTAAGTCCATGTACGGGAAAGCCAAAGGCATGGAGATGACGGCGGAGATCAAGGCCAACTTAGATAAAGCCGACGCTATAATTAAGGAATTAAATAATGCCCAAACCGTGGATGAAATTCAAAACATAGATATGGGCGCTCTGGGCGATATTATTAATGAGCTGGAAGGAAGCCGGCAGGACATCGAAGAAAACGTCAACCGCGTGCAGGACGTAAAGCGGGGAATAAAGGGCATGATGAACGGCATTAAAATGTATGAAAGCCTGATAAAAAAACTGGTCAAGCAAAAAATTACCATACCGGAAGAAATTACCGCTAACCTGAAAAAAGCCAAAGAAATTTACGCCGCGGTCAATAAGGCCAAAAACTGGGATGAGATGGAAGCGGCCGGAGTTGAGGACTTGCAGGACATAATGGTTTCTTTGGAAGAAAACCGCGACAGTCTGGAGAAATTGGCGCGCTGGAATGAAACTGTTAAACAATCTGATAAGGAATTGAAAAGCATCGCCAGCGAACTAAAAAAAGCCAAGTCGTCTTTAGCCAGTCTGGCGAAAAAAGGCTTTGACATGAAAGCTGAATACGCGGAAGCCGAAGAGGCCTATAATAAGTTGAAGGCGGCCAGCGCCGAGGCCAAAAAGAAAATCGCGGCCGGCGAAGCGGACGACGCTTTTGACCTTATGGAAAACGACGTGTTCGGGCAGATGGAAGAGGTCTGGGGAAAAGTAAAAATAATATCCATGATGTCCAACCTCGGGCGGTTTGCTTCGGATTTCAAAAAACGGATCGCGGCCGGACAAAAAACAATCCGGGACTTAAAAAGGAAAAAGCTCGCGACCAAAGAGGCGGAAGTGAAATTGAATGAAATAAATATAAAGGGCAATGAAATTGTCGCCATGATAAAAACCAAGAAAATCGACGATGATATTTTAAGCGCCAAGTTCGACGAACTGGATTCTTTAGGCCAGGAATTTGAAGAAATTGTGAGCGAGTTAACCGGCGAGACGGAAGAAATGCCTTGGGATGCCGGAAAGGACCAGTTAAAATCCATGGACGTTGACTGGAGCGTACTGCCGAAGAAGCAACCGATTATCGACGATACGAACGGTTAAAATGCGGCGGACCAGCGTAAGCACTCTTATAAATCTAGAACGGATTTACTCGCCGGGCGTAAAACCCCCGGTGAGTTTTTTACTTGAAAAAAAACGGGAATTGTGATATTAATAAATAATCAAAATAATGGCTGCCTCTAGAATGAAGGGCAGTCATTTAAGACAGTAAAAATCGGGTCGGTACCAAAGCGGTCAACTGGGGCAGACTGTAAATCTGCTGGCTTCGGCCTTCGGTGGTTCGAGTCCACCCCGGCCCACAAGAAAAACAGCCTAAAAAGCTGTTTTTTATTTTATTCGCATTTGACCGGTTATTGCGTAAGATTAAGAAAATTAGTATTGTTAAAGTTAGCTTAGAAAGTAAACAAGCGGCTCTTTTGGCTCTTTCAAAAAAGTATCCGATATAGGATTTACACTCAACTAAAGGGGGAAATGATGATGGAACTTCCAATAATACGTCAAGGAGGAATGGGTATTGATATCTCAATTCCATCCTTGGGCAACAAAGTGTCTCGGCTGGGTGGCTATGGCACGGTATCGGGGGTTGTCGCCGGTACTGTATTGGCGCGCCGATTACAGCTTGGCGACATCGGCGGACACTATCGTCGCGCTTTAGCTCATTTCCCCTTTCCGGAAATAGCTGAACAGGTTCTGGAAGCGTACTTTGTGGCCGGCGGTATTCTGCCTTGCGCACAGTTCAAGCCAGTTCCCATGTTCACCTTAAACCCATCCAATTTATTGATAGCGTTGACGGTTTGCGCTAATTTTTGCCTGGTTTGGCTGGCAAAAGAGGGACATGGCGGGCCGATTGCAATAAATTTTTTGGAAAAGGTCCAGCTTAGCCTAATCTACGGTTTGGTTGGCGCTATGCTGGCCGGTGTTGACGAGGTGACCGCGGGCGCGGGAATTCCTATCCAGATTCCCGGGATCTTGGACGCGATAGCCGCGGGCCGAAATCCTGCCTATGAGGTTGACGCAACGATAGCCGACAAAAAGGGGACAGTGCGGATAGAATTTGATCTTATAAAATTTTTCCGCAAACATCTTCCCAAGATGAAACGCCCAGGTTTTATTCCTATTATTGGCACGCACGTGCTGGCCGAATATTTGGCTAGCAAGTGCAGTAGTACAATAGAAGGATTTGTTGTCGAACTGCCTCCGGCCGGCGGCCATGTTGTCCGGCCCAGGGGGATAATCCGGTATGATGATTTTGGCGAACCGATATACGACCCAATACGCGACATGCCAAATTGGGGAAGAATGGTAAACTTGATGCGAAAGCTCGGGTTGCCTTGGTGGGTCGGCGGCGACTGCGCTTCGCCGGAAAAGTTGGCCTGGGCCAAAAGCATCGGAGCTACCGGCGTTCAGGTGGGCGGCATAATGGCTTCGAGCAGAGAATCGGGAGAGCGGGATGATTTGCGCCGAAGAAAAAATCGGCTCGCCTATCGCAATGAACTATTAGTGAAAACCGATATGTCGGCCTCTCCAACCGGTTTTCCCTTTAAACTCACAAATCTTACCGACAGGGATCAGTTGGCGTTAAGGACGCCAAAGTGCACCCATGGCGCCCTCGTTGAAGTGTGCATTGACGAAAAAGGCCATGACTTCTACCGTTGTCCGGCTGAACCGATCAAGGATTACTTGCGCAAAGGCGGCAATATCGAAAAAACCAAAGGCGTGGTTTCCCTTTGTAACGGTTTATTCGGAAATTCACAAATCGGCGGCCCGGGAGAAATACCGACCCAGACCTATAGCAGTAAATTTGCGTTTATACGCGAGTTACTCACCGACGAAAACGGTGATTACGGCGTAGAAGACGCCATGAACTATCTTTTGAGCTGATGTGCTGCTCACTGATAACAGCGAAACCCGAGCCGTCCATGTTTTTTTTGGACGGCTCTTTTATTACCTTTGAATAATCAAGCTTTTGATAAAAAATAGCTTTTTTCTTTAGCCTTGATATAATAATACTATGCCCGAACTGCCGGAAGTCGAAACTATTAAAGATGATTTAAACCGCAAAATTAAAGGCGCGGTGATTTTTGATTTTTGGACTGACTGGAAGAAGGGGATTAAGATGGATTTGGCGAAATTTAAAAAAAACATAACGGGGCGAAAAATTCTGGAAGTAAAAAGGCGGGGAAAAAATCTGCTCATATTTTTAAGCGGCAAACTGGTTATACATATCCACCTTAAGATGACCGGGCATTTATTAGTAAAGATGGCTGGCGGCCGGGAACAGGCAATTGATAAAAATAGTCATTTTAGCGAAAAAGTAAACCAATACATCCATCATATCTGGTATCTTAAAAAAAACGGGAAAAAATTCCAGATGGATTTTTCCGATTTAAGGAAGTTCGCGAAGATCAGGTTAATGACAGCCGAAGAACTGGAAAGCGATAAAGAATTAAATAGCTTAGGGGTTGAGCCCTTGGCTCTGGATTTTACCCTGAATAAATTTAAAAAAATACTGGAGCGGAAGAACAATTGGTTTGTCCGGGATATTTTAATGGAACAGAATTTAATCGCCGGAATCGGGAATATTTACGTTTCGGAAATTTTATTTGAAGCCGGAGTGATGCCGAAAAGGCGGGCGCATGATTTATCTCTAGGCGAGGTGAAAAAGGTTTATTCGGCGATTAAAAGTGTGCTGAAAAAAGCCGTGGCCTTGCGCGGCACGTCGGATTCGGACTACCGCGATACTTCCGGCGCCAAGGGTCGGTTCCAGGAAGTTTTAAAAGTTTATAACCAGGAAGGGAAGAAATGCGCGCGCCTCCGATGCGCCGGAGTTGTTAAACGCGAAAAACACAAGCAAAGGAGCGCGTTTTTTTGCGAAGGATGCCAGCGTTAAAAGGGTGAAAAATATTCGGTTTTTCGCTGTGGAACCGCTTCAAATGTAACTAATTAATTCTTGCTTAATGGATGTTTGTCAATGATTTAATCTCACATTGGTATCTGGCTTAAGTCCTCGCTTCAAAACCGAATATTTTTTACCCTTTTACAGATATGTATTTTAATAAAGAAAAAATCATAATTATTTTAAAATCCCTCATCTTAATTTTAATGCTGGCCTTGACCGGCTTGATTTTTTTTCAGGAAATTAATTTTACTTCGCTTGATTTAGGGAGGCATTTGGAAAACGGCAAGATAGTCTGGAGCGAGCCGCAGGTGCTATATAAAAATTTATATTCTTTTACCGAACCGGATCATCCTTTCGTAAACCACCATTGGCTCTCGGGCGTAGTTTACTATGGATTGTATAAAATCGGCGGATTCAAAATTTTAAGCCTGTTAAATATTTTACTGGCTCTTCTTGCCGCCGGTTTTAGTTTTTTCCATGCCAAAAAAATGTCTGGTACGGCAATAGCCGCTATAATCGGCCTGCCGGCGATTATAATCATGAGCGAACGGACGGATATTCGGCCGGAAATGTTCAGCCTGTTTTTAATTGTTTTATTTTTTTGGCTTTTGGAAAAATGGCGGCAGAATGAAAGCCGGGGCCTTTCCAATAAGCGGATAATATATGCTTCGTCCTTAATAATGCTTTTTTGGGTGAATCTGCATATTTATTTTTTCGCCGGTCTTCTTCTAATAAGCCTTTTTTCAGCTCTTTCGCTAATTTTTTCGTTTCTTAAACAAAAAAGCAGGCCGCGCTTTAAAGAGACTGTTATTGCGAACAAGGATAAGATTTATTTGGCTCTTGGCGCCTGGGGGGCATGCCTCGCAAATCCCCGTTTCATCCAGGGGCTTATTTATCCTTTAAATATTTTTAAGGCTTACGGCTACGAAATAGTCGAAAACAAATCGCCGTTTTTTTTAGAGAATTTAATGGTCGACCCGAATATTTTCGTATTTAAGCTGATACTCGGACTGCTTGCTGCCAGCTTTATCGTAAAGACAGCTTTTATCATCCGGCGAAAAGAAAAAATCAGCGAAAGATTTATTTTTCATTTTTTCGTTTCCATATTTTTTTCAGCGATTTCTTTTTTTGCTATCCGCAATTTGCCTGTTTTCGGGCTTATTTGCTGGCCGATTATTGCCTTGAATTTTAGTTCATTGAAAAAATGGCCCGGCTTCGCGGCCGGGCTTTCTCTGAAGGAAACCGATAATAAAAAAAGCGGGGGAAGCTTGAAAATAAACGCTATTACTATAGCCGTGATTTTAATTGTTTACGCGTCGGCCTTAAATTACGTCATTAAGGACGAAAAAACCGATCAAAAAATTGTGAGAAATCCATTCGGTCTTGGCTTAAAAGCCGGGTCAGACCAATCCATAAAATTTTTTAAGGAAAATAATTTACCCGGACAGCCAAGCCGGTTAGCCGGCCCGATTTTTAATAACTATGATTTAGGCAGCGCCTTGGAATTTTGGCTTTATCCGGGCGAGCGGGTATTTACCGACAACCGGCCCGAGGCTTATACGGTTGAGTTCTTCCAGAACATCTATAAGCCCATGCAGACCTCAAAAGAGGCTTGGGAAAAATATTCTAAAGAGTATGGCATAAATTTAATTTATTTTTCCTACACTGATGGAACGCCCTGGGCTAGGCAGTTTTTGGCCGAACGGATGAAGGATGAAAATTGGCCGATGATTTATTTTGATAATTATACCGTGCTGATGGTAAAAAACGGCGAAAAAAACCGCGAGCTCATTAATAGATATAAAATGGACGGGGAAAAATTTAAAAAGCGCTTTAAGCAACTGGCTGGCCTGGCCGGGGCGGACAAGATGCTTCTCGCGAATTTTGCCGAACTCTATGGCGAAGACGGACTGGCGCAGGAAATATACGAGGGCGAGCTCGCAAAAAATCCGCAAGGCGGCAAGCAACTGGCTGGCCTGGCCGGAGTTTATGCCGGCCGGCCCAAAGCCGAAGACCAAATAAAAGCCGTCGAGCTTTTCAAAAAGGCGGCTGAAAACGGCTACCGGCTTCCGGGAATTTACGTCCAAATCGGCCTTAGCTATTGGAGTTTGGGGGAATACGGGGAGGCTAAGAAAATGTGGGAAGAGGCTTTAAAAATCGATAAAGAAAACACCCATGCCCGATATTATCTAAACCAGGCTGGCGCCCTAATAAAATGAAATGCCCAGCCCTTTTCACAGCTTCGGATTTATGGGATAATTAAGGCAAGCTTTCAAACGGAAAGAATTTTTATAATTTATGCCAAAAAAAATATTCATCGTCGAAGATGACGCCAATATGCTTTTTAGCCTGCAGGCTAAATTAAGGGTCGCCGGTTTTGAAGTTATCATCAGCCAGGGCGACGAGACCGAAGAAAGGGTTGTGGAAAAAGTAAAGAGCTTTTTACCGGATTATCTTATTCTTGATCTTGTACTTCCGCAAACCGAAGGCTTTAAAATCTTATCCCTTTTAAAATCGAGCCGGGGACTGCCGAACCTGCCGGTATTTGTTTTTACCAATTTAAGCGATTCGGAAAGCCGGGAAAAGGCGGCCAGGCTCGGCGCCGTCCAGTTCATAAATAAAAATGAATTTAATATTGATGATTTTATAGAAAAAATAAAAAAGATTGTTTCCAATTTTGAAAAAACCAAATGCTAAGAATAATTTCCTGGATTAAGTCCTTATCGTTAAAAAAGAAAATATTGTTGGTATTAACGCTGGCCGTCATTATTATCGGAGCGTTTTTTGTTTTAAAGAAAAAGCCGGCGGCCGAGTATACGACCGCCAAAGCCGCCCTAGGAACCTTAAAGCAAACCGTATCGGAAACCGGAACGGTCGAGGCGCCGGAAGATTTGAATTTAAGTTTTTTGGCTTCCGGGCGCTTGAATAAAATTTTAGTGAAAGAAGGGGAAAGGGTTTTTGGCGGCCAAGCTTTGGCCGAACTGGATTATGGCGCATTATCCATTAAGAAAAAAGAAGCCCAGGCCAGCCTGGATTCGGCTAATGCCAGTTTGGACAAACTTATTTCCGGGTCAACCGGATCAGAAATAAGAGTCGCCCGGGCTAATGTCAATCAGGCCAAAGCCAGCTATAACGCCGCGGTGGTTGACTTGGAAAAAACAAAAAATACCACGGCTGAAAACAACCGGCAGGCGCAAAAAAAGGTAAGTGACTTAACCTCGTCCGCGCCGACTGACGTTACTACTTATGAGCAGTCGGTAATCCAAGCGAAAACCGTCCTGGACAATACCAGATCTTCTTACGAAACGGCCTTAAAAAATTATCGCGCTGACGCCTTGTCCGCCGTTGAAGACAGTATTTTCGACGGTCAAACTGCTCTGGATAAAATTGACGCGATTTTGCAGGATACGGACAAGATGGCCAACTTCAGCGTTAAAGATGCGTCTTTTATCGCGAAAACCAAAGATGGTTATACTGACGCCGGGGTTAAAAAAAATACGGCTAATACTGATCTTTCCGCCGGCAAATCTTCTAACCGGGACGCCGACATTAAAACGGCGTCTAATAGCGCCATCACTTTCCTTAACGCGGTTTTAAAAGCGCTTGATTACTGCTTTAAAGGACTGGAAAAAAGCTTGGCTACTTCGGATTATTCCCAAGCTACGCTGGATGCCGATAAAACATTAATTTCAACGCAAATAAGCACCATTACCGCGAGCATCTCGTCTCTGCAAACCGCCGGTCAGAATCTTAATACCGGAATCTTAAATTATGATACTAAAGTCCGGGAAGCTGAAGAAGACCTGGCCCAGGCGCAAGCCAGCCTGGATAACGCCGCTTTGGGCGCCCAAAACAGTTTAGACTCAACTAAATTAACCGGGGAGCAAAGCTTGGCGGCGGCAGAATCAAAAGTTGAAACGGCGCTTAAGGCTTACGACTCGGCGCAAGCCAGCCTGGATAAGGTTTTGGCTGGATCAAATAACTTCGATATCCGCGCGGCCCAGGCCGGCTTTGCCCAGGCCGAAGCTAATTTAGAATCAATAAACAGGCAGATTGAAGACAGCGTCATCATCGCGCCGGTTTCCGGAACGGTAACCAAAATCGCCTACCAAATTGGTGAAACCGTTCAGGCGGCTTCGACCGCCATCTCAATGATCGGCGACAATGACTTTAATATAAAGATCGATATTTCTGAAATCGACGTCTCCAAAATAAGCGCGGGGAATGAATGCGAAATCACTTTCGATTCCTTTGGCGCGGAAAAGAAATTCGAGGGAATTGTTTATTTTATTGACACGGCTCCGACCATAATCCAGGACGTAGTATATTACAAAGTGAAAGTCAAATTAAAAGGAACCGATGTTATGGACGAACTAACGGCGACGAGCACGGCTGGCGCCGTAGCTATTGGCGCGACATCTACGGCCCCTTTATTAGAAGGCTCTTCGGAAGCCGGAGAAGACCTGGAAAATCCGGCCGAGACCGCCGAAAATGCCTCTGCCGCGAAAGCGGAGGCCGAGATGACTGAAGAATATTCCCGGATAAAACCCGGGATGACCGCCAACGTCGATATCTTTGCCGCCAAAAAAGACGGAGTCCTGATTATGCCTTTGCGCGCGGTCGTTGATAAAAACGGATCAGGAAAGTACGTCCGCGTTATGGACGGCAAAACTCCGAAAGAAGTTCCGGTTGAAATCGGATTAAAAGGCGACGAAGGGATGGTCGAAGTGATTTCCGGGGTTAAAGAAGGCGACGAGGTAGTTACGTTCGTAAAAGAAAACGCGAAATAATATCCGCCGGACGGCGGAAAAATAAAATAGGAAATTGCCAATATGCCCGCTTTGATTAATATTAACGACCTTCATAAAATCTATAAATCCGAAGACATCGAAACCCACGTTCTGCGTGGGGTTAGTTTTAAAATCGAGAAAGGCGAATTTGTCTCGATTATGGGGCCGTCCGGCTCGGGAAAATCGACGCTTATGCATATCCTGGGGCTCCTTGACCGGGCGTCATCCGGCGTTTATGAATTCGAAGGAGTGAACGTAACCGAACTGTCGGACAATGAATTGGCTAAAATGCGTAATGAGAAAATCGGGTTTGTTTTTCAGGCTTTTAACCTGCTTCCGCGGACCAGCGTTTTGGAAAATGTAGTTCTGCCTTTGTCTTATTCGGCGAACAAGGCCGGCATGCAGGGCCGGGCGAAAAAAGTTTTGGAAAGCGTCGGGCTGGGCCATCGCCTGCCATACTTCACTAACCAAATATCGGGCGGGGAAAAACAGCGCGTCGCCATTGCCCGGGCTTTGGTCAATGAGCCGTCGATAATTTTTGCCGACGAGCCAACCGGAAATCTTGACTCAAAATCCGGCACCCAAATTATGGAAATACTCCAGCATTTGAATAATGAAGGCAATACGATTGTCATGGTAACGCACGAAACTTACACTTCCGAGCACGCGAAAAGAATTATAAAGATAAGAGACGGCGAAATTGTCGATGACTATCTCGTGGAGCACCGCCGCATAGCCAAAGACGGCGTGATGCTCAAGTAGAATTTTTGATATGGACGCGATAGATGTGATTGTCTGGCGATGATAAAGACGGAAAAGTAAATATAAACGGCCATGATTAATTTTTGCAAACAATGCGTAAAGAATTCTGTCCGGGCGCTTTTAGGAAATAAGATGAGGAGCTTTTTGACCATGCTCGGGATTATCATCGGCGTGTCGGCGGTAATTATTATCATGGCGGTCGGCGCCGGGGCTCAAAGCCTGATTTTAGATCAGATCAAAGGAATCGGTACGGATTTAATCGGTATTCAGCCGGGTAAAAGCGATTCTAAAGAGCCGCCGGCTTCGGTGATGGGAATCGTAATCGCCACTCTTACTTACGAAGACGCTTTGGCGCTCGCGAAAGTGAATAATGTTCCGGACTTGACGAGCGTTGAAGCGACCGTTAAAGGAGTGGTTACGGTTTCATGGGAGAATAATGAAGTTGATACCAATTTAAACGGGACTATGGCTAGCTATCCGGAAGCCGAATCGCATGACGTGGAAGCCGGGCGGTTTTTTACGGCGGACGAAGAAAGGGGCATTGCCAAGGTAGTAGTGCTGGGCTCAAAAGTAAAAGACGATATTTTCGGCCAAAG
Source organism: Patescibacteria group bacterium (assembly GCA_041661505.1). Classification (NCBI taxonomy): domain Bacteria; species Patescibacteria group bacterium. Next base: position 100,418 of record JBAZUF010000004.1, read on the forward strand.
CGACGCTATCGGGCAAAAGCTGAAAATTAAAAAACATACTTTCCAGGTAATCGGCGTTATGAAGAAAAAGGGAAGCGTAGCCTTCCAGGACTATGATGACCAAATTATGGTCCCGATTACCGCGGCCCAAAAGCTGATTCTGGGGATTAACTACGTCAACATGATCCGCGGCAAGGTAGATAGCGAAGACAATATTCCTAAAGCGACCGAGGATATAGAAAAGACGCTTCGCGAACGGCACGGAATAAGCGACCAATCCGGCGCCGGGGACGATTTTACGGTTCGAAACGCCGCCCAGGCGCTTGATATGGTAACGACGGTTACTGACGCGCTAAAATATTTTTTGGCGGCCATGGCGGCAATTTCCCTTGTGGTTGGCGGCATTGGCATTATGAATATAATGCTCGTGAGCGTTTCCGAGCGGACGCGCGAGATTGGGCTAAGAAAAGCAGTCGGCGCCAGGCGCTCGGATATCCTTATTCAATTTTTAACTGAATCGATAATTATTACCCTTACCGGAGGAATAATCGGCATTGCCGCCGGCGCGCTGGTTTCGCTTATAATCGCTTTGGGAGCCCATGCCATGAACTACCAATGGGATTACAGCGTTTCGTTTTTATCCATCGCCTTAGGCGTGGGAGTTTCCTCTTTTGTCGGTTTGGTGTTTGGAATTTACCCGGCCAGCAAAGCGGGGAAGCTTGACCCGATTGAAGCTTTGCGGTATGAATAGCTTGGCGCATGAATAAAAAATAAAATTCACATTTTGCCTTCGTCGTTCAATGGATAGGACGCAAGTTTCCGGAACTTGTGATGCAGGTTCGATTCCTGCCGAGGGCACAAAAATTCACGGCTCTTTAGAGCCGGAAATTTTTGTTCTTCGGCGGTTGCGAGGACCTGCCGTTTTGCAGGGGGCTTCCGCCCCTTCGATTCCTGCCGAGGGCACCAATATGTTTTCATCCCTTAAAACCGCCTTTAAGTCTTTACGCACCAACAAGGGCCGAACGGCTTTGGCGATTTTAGGCATAGTAATCGGCATAGCGTCGGTCATAATAGTCTTCTCGGCCGGCGAGGGAATCCGCCATCTGATTATCGGGCAGGTAGAATCCTTTGGAACCAATATTATTGAATCAGAGCCGCGGGTGCCGAAAAAAACCGCTAAAGGAAGAGCCTCGGACACCGAACAGGGCATGGCGGCGGCTCAAGGCGTCCAGGTTACTTCCATGAAATTGAAAGATATGGATGATATTGATAAATTGCCGAACGTAAAAGAAAGCTATGGCGCGGTTTTAGGCCAGGAGCAGGCCAGCTACGGCAATGAACTTAAAAAAGTTTTTGTCGAAGGAGTAAGCGCGAGCTACATTGACATTGACCAAAGCGAAATCGACTCCGGCCGTTTTTTTACCGATGCCGAAGACCGCTCATTGGCCGAGGTGGCGGTTCTTGGTTCGGAAATCAGTAATCAGCTGTTCGGCGATTCTGACCCTTTGGACAAGTGGATAAGGGTAAGAAAACAAAAATTCCGGATTATCGGCGTCTTAAAAGAACGGGGTTCAATGGGCGGAGTAATGAATTTCGACCAATTTGTTTTTATCCCGCTTCGCACCCTGCAAAAAAAGATTATGGGCATTGACCATGTATTATATATGATCCATGAGCTAAATGACGTAAGTCTGGCAGATGAAACCGCCGCCGAAATAAAAACGATTTTAAGAACCAATCATAACATCACCGATCCGGACCGGGATGATTTTGCCGTTACTACCATGGCCGAGATGATGAAAATTTTGGGGACTGTTACCAACGCCATTACCCTTTTACTTCTAACTATTGTCGCCATATCATTAGTCGTCGGCGGCGTTGGCGTTATGAATATTATGTACGTAATGGTTTCCGAGCGGACGCCGGAAATTGGATTGCGCAAATCAATCGGCGCGAAATTTTCGGATATCATGGGCCAGTTTTTGTTTGAATCAATCCTTATCACCCTTACGGGCGCGATTGTGGGAATCGTTCTCGGGGTGTTATTATCATTTTTAATCGCGCTCGCGGCCAGAGGCTTTGGACTGGCCTGGGAATTTGCCGTTCCGCTTCGCGCTTATCCCGTGGCCATAGGTTTTTCTTTATTATTCGGCTTGGCCTTCGGCCTGTATCCGGCGAGGAAGGCGGCGCGTCTTGACCCGGTTGAAGCTTTGCGCCGCGAATAAGGCAAAGTTGCCGGATAGCCAGGCAAAGGATGGATGCGTGGGCGGTAATACAGGGACAGAGTAAAAAGACCGGCGGTATTGAAAAGTTAGGATTAAGTGCTATAATCGCATTGAGTGAGGAAATGGAGCTTGCTCCAATTTCCGAGCGAAGAAGACTATGTCTTTTTGACATAATCGCATTGAGTGAGCCCCGCACCATGCGGGACGAGCGAACAAGACTATGTCATCGGACATAATCTAAAACGGTTTATTTAAGTAAAAATTGATGGGACCGGCATTTTGTCCCATATTTTATGTTTTACCGCAAAGAGAAAAAAATAGATTTTTCCAAAGCTTTTGAAAAAGTTAAGGACGAAGCGGCCGATATTGGCGAGCTGGCAAAAATTGAGGCAAAAGAACTCGTTTCGTACGTAAAAAACCAGGAAGAAAAAATCGTATCCGAAGCCAGGGAAATCTATAGCGAAGCGCCGCTGGTTAAGAAAAAAAAGCAAAGAATTAAGGCGGCTAAAATCGTCCGGCTGGCCGCGCCGCTTTTAATCGGTTTTTTTGCCTTGTTCATAATTCTCGCCGGCATTTCTTTTTGGATGTTCGCGAAGATCTATTTTGAAGCCATGCGCGGCAAAGCCAATATCGAGCAATCGGTCGCCTTCATTGGGCAGGGCGATTTTGAAAGTTCAATATCCTTTTCCAAACAAGCCGAAATAAATTTCAAGAACGCGCTCATCATGGCCAATGAAATGGACGGGAGCGCCATAAAATACCTGCCGCTTATCGGCTCATCGGTTTCGGACGCTAAATATCTTCTTTCCACCGCCAGCATCTTAAGCCGCACTGTTACCGAAGGCGTTACAATTTCTAAAGGCATGGAGAGCTTGGTTAAAAAATCAAGCGCCAGTTTTTCAAAGTTCACTCCGGAAGAAAAAGGAAAAGTGCTTGCCTATCTTTACCAAAGCTCCCCGGAACTGGTCGGGCTAAAGGCCAACCTTGATTTAGCCAGCCTGAACCTGGAAAAAATAAAATTTTCATTTCTTTTGTTTCCGATAAAAGGCAAAATTGAAAGCTTAAAAGAGCGCCTGGATCTGGGGCGGGAAATTTTAGAGCGGGCGATTCCGGCTTCGAAATTTTTACCCGAACTGGCCGGTTTTCCCGAAAAAAGGCGCTTTCTGTTTCTGCTCCAGAATTCCGACGAGCTCCGGCCTACCGGAGGATTTATCGGCAACTACGGAATCATCGAAACTCAAAACGGCGATATTGTCCGGTTCGACACCGACGACTCCTATCATCTTGATATGCCGGTCAAAGATAAATTGAATATCGATCCGCCGGCGCCGGTAAAAGAATATCTGGCTAAGAAATGGTATTTTAGGGATTCTAACTGGCAGCCGGATTTTACCGCGGCCGCGAAGACGTCTGAATGGTTTTTTAAGCAGGAGTCCGGGCTGGCTCAAAGCAAGGAAAATACGGATTTTTCCGGAATTATCGCCATCACTCCGAAATTCATCACTGATTTATTGGCCATTACCGGACCGATTATCCTTGAGGGGCATGAATACAACAAAGACAATTTTTCCGAGCTTTTGGAATACCGGGTGGAAATGGGCTACAAGGAAATGGGGGAGTCTTCCTGGAACCGCAAACAGATGGTGGGAAAAATCGCCAATGAGCTGAAGACAAGGATTTTCGACCTGCCGATGGACCGCTGGGAAGAAATTTTTAAAGCCATAGCCAACAATATCGATGAGAAAAATATTTTGGTCTACTTTAATGATTGCGACTTGGAAGAGCTGGCGGTCGAAGAGGGAATTGCCGGCGAGCAGAAAGCGGCCGATAACGATTATTTAATGGTCGTTGATTCCAATATGGGCTCGTTTAAGACCGATTCAGTAATGAATAAAAATATAATCTATAAGCTGGAAGAAAAAACCGGCGGCCTGTTCGCCAAAGTTACCGCCTATTATTCCCATCAGGGGACCAGAGACTGGCGGACAACCGATTACCGGACTTATACCAGGGTTTACGTTCCGCAGGGTTCAAGGCTGGTGAGTTCCGAAGGCTTTTTAAGCGAAGTTACGGCCGGACAGGACGAGGATTATATTGTTCAAACTTGCTCCAAAACCGAAAAAGACAAGATGTTCTTCGGCGGATTCTTGAAAATCGCGCCGGGAAAAATCGGGAATTTTACCATCGAATACCAGTTGCCGGACAGACTGTACAGGAAATTAGACCAGGGAGAATATAAATTAACCCTGCAGAAACAGCCGGGCAACCGGGTATCAGAAGTCCAGGTGGATATAAAACCGGACCGGACTATAAAAGCCTACATCCCGACCGGATTTTCCGCGGACAAAATTTCAAGCGGCGAAATCATCTGGAAAACGGATTTAACTACGGACAAGTCTTTTGAGGTGAAATTATAAAACCGGAAAGGGAAATTTGAAAAAATTTATGTTTATTAAAAGAGTCGGAATTGATTTAGGGACAACATACACGCTGGTTTACCTGCCGAAGCGCGGGATTGTAATAAACGAGCCTTCGGTCGTCGCGGTATCTATGGTGGACCGGAAAGTTTTGGCAGTGGGGAATGAAGCCAAGGATATGCTGGGCCGGACTCCGGACACGATTATCGCCCTGAAGCCGTTAAAAGACGGCGTGATTGCCGATTATCGGACTACCGAGGCGATGCTTAGGTATTTTATCAATAAAGCTACCGGCGGGATAAAACTTTTTCGGCCCGAAGTTATGGTAGCCGTACCGGCGGGAATATCATCAACCGAGCGGCGCGCCGTAATCGACGCCACTATTGCCGCCGGCGCCAAAGCCGCCTACATAATTAAAGAGCCGGTGGCGGCCGCGATCGGCGCCGACATCCCGATCGGCTCGGCTTCAGGGCACATGATAATCGATATCGGCGGCGGAACTTCGGAAATGGCGGTAATATCTTTGGGCGGAATCGTCACCTCAACTTCAGTCCGGGTCGGCGGCAATAAATTCGACGCGGCCTTAATCGAATTTATCAGAAGAAAATATAATTTGGCGATCGGCGAGCGCACGGCCGAAGACGTAAAAATAAATATCGGATCGGCTCTATACTTGGAAGACAAACTAACCATGGAAGTCCGGGGCCGCGATTTAATAACCGGACTGCCGCGCACTATCACCGTGAAATCGGATGATGTTACCGAGGCCATCCAAAATGAACTGGAAGCGATCGTCAATTCGGCTAAAAGAGTCTTGCACGACACGCCGCCGGAATTAGCCGCCGATATTATGGACAAGGGGATCGTTATGTCCGGCGGAAGCTCACTTTTGCGAAATATCGACCAGCTGGTCTCCCGGACCACCGGCGTTCCGGCTTACGTCGCTGATGATTCGCTTTTATGCGTCGCTAAAGGAACCGGAATCGCGCTAGATAATTTGGATTCATACAAAAGATCTATCCTGGCTACTAAATAATATAAAATGTTAATTGGCATTGACGCGTCCAGGGCAAACCGCGAGCACCGAGGAGGGCCTGAATGGTATTCGTACTACTTGATAAAATACTTTGCCCGCCTGGACAAAAAAAACCAATATATCCTTTTTTCCGACCGGCCGCTTACCGGCGGGCTTATGGATTTGACATGCCCGGAGCTAGCAAAAAATCCGGCCGGCGAAATAAAATTAGACCGCAGAGGCTTTCAGGCTATAAAGAGTCCCTATAATAATTTCCGGGCCAAGGTTCTTTCCTGGCCTTTTAATTTTTTATGGACTCAAGGCCGGCTGTCGATTGCGATGCTAAAAAGAAAAATTGTCCGGCTGGACGCCCTTTTTATTCCGGCCCACACATTGCCTTTTTTCCACCCCGGCCGATCGATTGTTACTATCCATGATATCGGCTTTCAGCATGACCGCCGCTTTTATGATTTTGAGCGGGAAGGACCGGAAAACCTCCGGGTCCAAAGCCTAACCGACCTTTTCGTCCGGATTTTTACTTTAGGAAAATATGGGGCCAATTCTTTAGACTACCAAAACTGGGCGGTAGGTTATGCTTTACGGCACGCGAAAATAATCCTTTGCCCGTCCGAATTTACTAAAAAAGAGATCATGAGGATTTATAAGGCGCGGGGAGAAAAAATTAAAGTTATCGCTAATGGCTATAATAATGAAGCTTATAACGCCGAGGCCAGCGCAACCCGCGTTGCGGCGGCTTTGGAAAAATACGGCCTAAAGAAGCCGTATTTTTTTTATTGCGGCCGCCTGGAAAGAAAGAAAAATATTTCCGCTTTGGTTGAAGCCTACGGGATCATGAAAAATAAGCATCCCGAGGTAGAGCATAAATTGGTCCTGGCCGGAGACGCCGGATCCGGTTATGATGAAGTGAATTTTATGGCTTCCGAGTATGACGTGGAAAAGGAGGTAATTATGACGGGCTGGGTTGAAGAAAGGGATTTGCCGTTTTTATATAAGGGCGCCGACGCCTTTGTTTTTCCGTCGCGCTATGAAGGCTTCGGCATTCCGCTTTTGCAGGCTATGGCGACCGGCATTCCGATTGCCGCTTCTGATTTTGGTCCGATTCCTGAAGTAGTCGGCGACGCGGCGTTGTTTTACAATAGTGAAGATCCCTACGCCATGGCCGAGCGCCTTTATGAAATAATAATTGACCAGGAATTAAGGAAAAAATTGATTGCCCGGGGGCTTTCGCGGGCCAAGGATTTTAGCTGGGAAAAATGCGCCCGGGAGACGCTTGAAATTATCGAAGGCTTGGCCAGACGAAATATCAGTTGACAGAATTTTTAGATGTGGTAGTATAATAATAATCAGCCGCAGAAAGCAGGCGCAGAGGTAAGTCCTGCCGAGGCAAAAACATTCGGATTTTAGGATGTTTGTTGTACTCGCACTGTGGTTATCCACAGTTTTTTATTTAATCTAAGCTAAATTTTAAAATATGCCAAAAACCAGAGAGCAAAAATCGGAAATTTTAAGGACCCTAATAGAAAAAATAAAAAAATCCAAATCTTTATTTTTCACCAAATACACCGGCATGACGGTGGAAGACAGTGAAAAGTTAAGGAATGATTTGAAAAAAAACGACGCGGAATTTTTAGTAGCTAAGAAAACTCTTATTAACCTGGCTTTAAAAGAAAATAAGATTGAGGGAGTGGACGCGAAGGCGCTTGACGGCCAGGTAGGTTTGATTTTCGGCTACGGCGATGAGATCGTCCCGGTAAGGGAAGCCGACAAGTATGCCCGGGAAAAGGATGCTAAGCTCCAGTTTTTGGCCGGCATCTTAGACGGGAAACTGATTAGCGCTATGGAGGTAAAGCAGTTAGCAAATCTGCCTTCCAAACAGGAATTGTATGCCAGGCTTGTCGGATCGATTAATTCTCCTGTTTCCGGATTCGTAAACGCCTTAGCCGGCAACATTCGGAATTTGGTTTATGCCTTAAAAGCGATTGAGGAAAAAAAGACCAGTTAATATAATTAACAATTTAATATAATTAATTTACAATTAGCTTTAAAAGCATTTTTAATAATTACGAATTAATGAATTATTGAAAATTGCGAATTGATAATTGATAATTAAAAAACAATATGGCAGACGAAATCAAAAATCCCGCCTCCGAAACTGCGGCGGGCAAGGAAGAAACTCCGGTCGAAGTGCCGGAAAAATTCAAAACTTTAGTTGAAACCGTCGAAAAAATGTCGGTGCTCGACTTGGCCGAATTGGTCAAAATTTTAGAAAAGAAATTCGGCGTATCCGCCGCCGCTCCGGCTATGATGATGGCCGCGCCGGGCGCCGGAAACGGAGCCCCGGCCGCTGAAGAAAAGACCAGCTTTGACGTTGAGATTACCGAAGCCGGCGCCAATAAAATCGCCGTCATTAAAGTAGTCCGCGAAGTCACCGAGATGGGATTAAAAGACGCTAAAGACTTGGTTGACGGAGCCCCGAAAATGATCAAAGAAGGCATAAAGAAAGAGGATGCCGAGGCTATAAAAAAGAAATTGGAAGAAGCCGGCGCCAAAGTAACTTTAAAATAAGGCTACAACCGCAAGTTTTAAAACACCCTGCTTATTTTGAGCGGGGTGTTTTGCATATTGCAAGCCATAAAATAATAAAATTGTCCGCGAAAAAAATTTCGGAACAGTCTGTTATTTTTCTAACAAAATTTCAAACTCCCCCGCAAATGCGGGGTCAAACAGTGAAATTTTGTAAAGAAAAATTCCAGCCTGTTTTTCCCTCAATTTTTTAATGCGCGCAATTTTATTATTTTATAGTTTGCAGATCAACCTCGTATACAATCGCGCCGTTTAAGAAATAAATTTTTTTAGCTTTTTCGTCGACGAAAAAGTCTTTTAACTTATCGAACTTGTCTGACTGGTATTGCATGGCGTATTGCCCGGATTTGTCAAAGACTATAAGCCGCCTATTTTTAGCTTCAAGGATGTAGATATACCCGCCGTCCGAGGGCGTAACCTGGATGGCATCCGCTTCTTCAATCGGCCGGGTTAAGGCGTCAAGCTTTAAGACCACGGATTTTCCCGAGTAAAATTTTTGGATATAGCCGTCCTTATAAAGCACGTAAACATTGCCGTCGATATCAATATCCACCGCGTCATTAAAATTAACCGCGTCAGTAAGCCAATTCATGCTCTCGCTATAGGCGGCGCCGTTTTGCTTAAAGCGGACAATCTCATTTTTAGTTTTAGCTAAAAAGTAAAGCCGGTTATTATAAATGGAAAAATTTCCTAAGCTGGAAGTGTCCGGATAGTCAAGCGGCCGGCTTTCCCATTTCTCCGTGGCCGGATCTAATGCCGCTATTATCCCCCCGGTTTTAAACAGCGCGCTCCCGCCTTTATCCAGGCTCGGAGAAGACAACCCTTGGTATTCCGCGGGCAGGGGGAGAGAGGTGGCGGCTTTTCCCAAGTCGACTTTAAAAAGAAGCGAGTTGGGAGAATCGACCGAAAATATCTTATTGCCCGATTTAATGATATTGGAAGGATGGGGCGCGGCCGCCACTAAGGAAAAATTGGCAATCTCTTTGGGATTTTCAATATTGACCAGATGGCTTAACTTAATTTCTTCGGCGTCGAATTTGGCCTTTAGTTCGGCATACTTATTTTGCTGGTCTTTTGTCTTCTGGGGAATCTGGCCAAGCAGGTTTTTTATTTCCAATAATAGCTCCTTGGCGCCTTTTTCGTTGCCGTAAAGCAGGTTAGCTTCAATCTGGTTCTGCTTTTGCGCGACATCTTCGGCCAATTGAGTAAAATTCCTTTCCTCTTCGGCGCCTTTTTTCTTATTAGAAAGCCAGAAAAGGTTTAGCGAAAAAAGGATTAAACAAATAATCCCCGCGCCAAGCAATCCTTTGCTTATCGGTTTTAAATTTTTTAGCCAAATTACTCCGCTTATTATTGCCGCGATGGTTTTTTTTCCGGCGCGGACAATCGAAGCCAAAGCGGCGCGCGGCGAAAAGCGGATTTTTGACGCGTGATACCAGCCAAACCCGGCTAGCCTCATCGCCGCCGTCTTCGTCCCCTGGAAGGCTTTTTTCGGAGAAAACGGATTAGCCCTTCTTTTTGAAATTATTTTTTCTCCCAATAAGATAAACCGGTCGTTTTTCGGAAGAAATTTTTTCGACCGGGATTGAAGGGCTGAAATAATTTTTTGCCCCCATTTTTTAACCGGGATCAATCCGGACGGGCTTAAGAAGGTTTCGGTTTGCTTTTCGGTCTTATCGAGATAAGAAAGAGAAGCGCTCGGCTCGGCCGGGCCGTTAATCAAGAGGCTTTCCTGGGTTGTTTTTTCAGTTTTTAAATTTTTTATAATTAACCCAAGAAAGGAAGAGTAGGTGTTGATGTTTGATAAGTCGTTTTTTATTTGTTCGGCGGCGCCGGCCGGAGGCAGGGTGGCGATAATGTCCGATAATTTTTTTTCGCTAAAGTATTCGGGCAAGGCTTCGTTAGTGAAGAAGGCATAGGATCCGCGCCTCAAGGGCCCGGAAATGATATGGGAAAAAAGGTATTTTTTTGATTCGGTTTCCGGAACCGAGCCCTTGCTTTCATCCAGGATATTCATGAGCTTGTTCTTCAGCTGGTCTTTTTCTAAAACTTTGGCGACCAGGAAGGCTTTATTTTTCCCGGTAACGGAAAAATACAAAAAGTCCTTATGGACTACCCCGACGGTAAGATTGAAATTTTTTCGGATAACCGGGATTTTCTGCTCCGAAGAAAATTTAACCAGCGCTTTGTTAGTATCGGCCAGCGCGGCTTCCAAGAGATGGTCGATTTTTAAGAGGCCGGCCTCCTTAAAAAAGTATCTTTCGTTTTGATAATAATTTTTCGAAATCTCGGCCAATAGAAAATTAATAAGCTTCAAGCCGTCGTTCCGGTTTGAATCTATTTCCACCAGCACGAAAAGCTTTCCCATTCGCAATTCCTTATCAACATCCACTTCGGCAAGAAAAATATCGCTAAAAGACTTGGCATTGCCCCGGGAAGCCAGGTTTATTTGCGCAAATTTATAATTCATAATAGTTTTGACTGTTTACTGGTTTTATTATACTATAAATACATAAATAGATAAAAGGGCCGCCCGATACGATTTTTGCCGGCAGAGCTTGGGCGGATAAAATTTGTGAACAGGGAAATATTATGCTTACAAAACTTTTCGGATCCAAAGCAAGAGTTTCCATACTAAAACTTTTTTTTCTTAACCCGAAAGAAAAGTTTTATGTCCGCCAAATAGCCAGGCGCCTTGGCCTGCAGGTCAATGCCGCTAAAAGGGAATTGGATAATTTGGAAAAGCTGGGCCTTTTAAAATCGCAATTAGAAACCGTAAATCCGAACGAATCGAAGCCGGATGTGGATACAGAGCCGGATAATGGGAAAAAATCCGGCAAAGCTCCAATAAAAATTTTGGCCGGCATAACCCAGGCAAGAACGGCTCCCAGCCAAATAAGGAAATATTACCAAATCAATCTGGATTTTGTTTTACTGGATGAACTAAAGAATCTCATTATCCACGCCCAAGTGCTTTATGAAAAAGATTTTACGGAAAAAATCAAAAAAGCCGGATTGATTAAACTTTTGATTTTTACCGGCGTCTTTGCCGGAAACGGGAATTCTCCGGTTGATATTCTGATTGTCGGCAAAGTCAACAAGGGAAAATTAAATCTTTTAATCGGCGAAATGGAAAAAGAGCTGGAAAAAGAGCTGAACTTTACCGTTATGGACTATAATGAGTTTAAGTACCGGAGAGATATTACCGACGTTTTTCTTTATAATATACTGGAAGGAAAGAAGATGGTTATTATTGACGAAACCGGCCAGATGTAGCGCAATATAAAATCATTATTAGATAAATCTTCTAATATTAGCTCAAATTTACCAATAATTTGGGCTTTTTGTGTATATTTGATTTTTTTAAAAAATAGTGTTCTTGTAGTGTTGACTTTTGGACTCGAAAATGATAAGGTGATGAGTCAAATTAAATAACGCAAAAGATAATTATTTCCAATTTTTATGGATCTAATTTTACTAAAAAATAAAAAAGGGACCCTGGCAACCATTATCGCTCTATTTTTGATTTTTAGAATCGGCTTAAGCCTGGTCCAAACTCTGAAATACGGTTCAGAATCAAAAATTTTGGTTTACCAAAAATTCCCCGGCGGAACGGACATTTATACTATCAACCGCTCGAATGAATATCTAAGCGGAGTTTTGGCGAGCGTAATTTCGTCTGACTCGTTTTACGAGGAGGTGAAAAACGCCGGCTTTAATATTGATCTTAAATATTTTACCAAAGAAGGCGCGGGGAAAGACGAGCTGAAAAAATGGGAAAAGACAGTGGCGGCAAAATCGCTGGCTGATTCGGGAATCATGCAAGTAGATGTTTACCACCCGGACCGCTATCAAGCCGAGCAGATCTCGCGGGCGGTGAATTTCGTTCTAATAACCAAGAATCAGAATTACCACGGCGGCGGGGATAATGTTGTTGTTAAAGTAATCGACAAGCCGGCGGTTTCCAATTGGCCGGTCAAACCGAATATCTTTTTGAATGTGGCCTTGGCATTAGTTTTCGGGCTAATCCTCGGGCTTACTTATACTTATCTTTTTCCCGAGAAGAGATACGATCTAGGTTTTTGGCCTTCCCGCCGGCCAGGCCGGGCTAAAAACAGGGAAAAAATTCAGACTTCAAAACAATATGAAAACAATTTTAATAATTTTAGCGAGCCAAAAGATAATTGGACTCCTCTTGCTAATATACTTGAGGCTAAAAAAGAAGGACCAAGCGATTTGGGATTTTTTGAGGAAGCTGGCCCGGAAAACATTCCTTACCCTGAAGCAGGCCAGGCAGGGTATGAAGATATTCTAACCCAGGGGAGAATGGAAAATCTAAGGAATTAACAGCTAACTTCCCGAGAAAGGCTTATTAAAGAGGAATTAAAGTTCCTCTTTTTTGCTGGCAATTGCTAGGTCTTCTTATTTTTGGTATAATTTCAGTATAAAAGCTAACATCAACTTTATGGGCAACGACTCCAAAGACTTAGTAAAATACGCCGAAGAGCTAGGGAAGAAAATCGGTTTTTTAATAGCGGCTTTGAATATTCCGGATGAAGCTAAGGACGCATTTATGGAAATTATCGCTGATTTTTCGCTGGCCCAGCTTGAACGGCTAGCCGGCATACTGGAAACCCGCCTGATAAATGATGAAACCGGCCAGATTGAAGACGAGTTAAGAAAAGAGCTGGAAAAAATCCGGAGCGACTATTTTAAGGAGGAGAAAGCCTTGAATCAAGAGACCGCGGACAAACTAAAAGCGTTATTATAAATTATTTAACAATACTCATATGAGTTCAGGCGCAACATTCAGCCCGGAAATGCCGTTCCAGCTTAAACCGAAAAAACCGAAGGAAAATAAGCTTGAGGTAAACGCACGCCAAGAGAATGGAGTGAATATTGAAAGTAAGTCTTTTTTGTCCGGAATGTATGAAAAGGCCAAAGGAATGTATGACCGGGCTTTTGGCGCGCGCCGCGAAGAGAATTTTAACGATCCGGCGGACATGGAAAGCGCGGCTGGCTCAAAACCCGAAAGTCGGCTGCAAAGAATCGGAAAATTTTTAACCAAAGAGAGGGAAAACGCTATCGTAACTAAGGGCGGAAAGATCGGTTATGACACTATTGCTTCGATTGCCGGAGTAAAAGGAATTGTCGACTGGTCTTTGTATGGGTTATCCAAGCTGGGAGTTAAGACTTCCATGCGCGGCGATGTCCATAAGCATTTTACGGAGAACGCGGTGGAAAGGACTTTGCTTGGCGTTAATAACAGGGCCATTGATCTCCGTCAGCGGGCCAAGGGCAGAGGAGGATTCGGGTCATTATCAAAGGAAGAGCAAAAAGAAATAACTACGGCCGGAAAAGAGTACCGCGATACGGTTCGGGAGGTTAAAGCTAAGATTGATGACGTAAATTTGCCTGAAGCCAAGAGATTGGAACTAAGGAAAAATCTTTTAGAAATAATGCGCGGGCATAAGTTAAAGGAAACGAGCCTGCAAAAAGGGCAAAGCGATGAATATGAAGGTGCATTGCGGAAATATACCGGACAGAAGGTAAATGCTTTCCGGCTGGGCCGGGATGCGGTTAATTCAGTCTTGACTTGCACGGGATTTTTTATGCTAAGAGGGATTACATATGGCGCTTTCGCGGCCTTAGACCGGGGAAAATCGGAATGGGATAAATATTCAAGATCAGCCTTTAAAAAAAAGCAGGAGAGCGGCGAGGATGCGGGTGACTGGAAAAGCGCTCATAACGAAGTATCGGCCGAAAAATTCAGGGAAGTGTTAAAAGGTACAACGGTTACGGCGGCCCGGGAAACATATAATGAATTAAGGCATGGAAGAAAAGAAGGGAGGCTGAACCCTGAACAAATAAAGAAAAAATTGGAATTTGAAAAAGCCGAAATGGAAAAGCTGGAAGAGGCCGGCGTCGGCCAGTTCGGCAAAGCTTGGCATAAAATAAAAATGCGCTCACCGGAGATTCTAGCGAGAATGAGAGCTCTGGGAACTCTAACAAGGGCGTTTGGCATTGGCGGAACGTCCGTTATGGCTTACGCCACCGAAGGCGCTTCATTAGTGCAGCCATACAATCATCTACTGGATAATCTTGAACATCAAGGCGTCATGGATACTGCCACCGGAAATATTGCCGGTGGCGTTGATCGGTTTATGAAGTTGTATGACCTGGAGGAATGGAAAAAGCGCGGTGAGGTTATAGGCCGCGGCGCTGATATAGCCAGCCAGAAAATGACCGGGCGAACTTTAGGCGGCAACATAGCATTTTTACAGGAATCGTTTAGAAATTCCGGTATAGCTGTTGCAGCGCCAATTTATCCTTCCTTCTTGACTCACGAAGGATTAATAAGGCATAACCGGGAGATGCTGGACAAGCTGCCGGAAGGCGATCCGCGCAGAAAAAAAATTGAAGAGCTGATAAAAGATTTGAAAGAAAGCCAGAAGGCTTCCGCACGACCAAAAACAACAGAAGCTATGAAAGAAAAAATAGAGGGCGAGCCTGAAGAAAATCCGGGCAAGGAGGAGTCTCGCGAGGCAGTAGAAACTCCAAGGGGGCCGAGAGTAAAAGCCCGGCCGGAAATGATTGAAATTGAAATAGTTTACCAGAATAACGAGCTTAAGCACCGGGAATTTTTGGATAATTTGTCGGATCAGGAAAAAGAGTATTTAAAGGCAATGAAAAAGATGGCGTCGTTAAAGACTGACGATCCGGCTTATGCCGAGGCTAAGGCGGATGCCGATAAGAAAGAAGGAATTTTTGATGAGCTGCAGAATAAAAAAGCCGAAGAAGAAAGGCTTTATATGGAGAAAAAAAGCCGGCTTAGTGAACAGCTAAAAGAAACAATATCATCAGAATGGAAGGCAAAAGGAGATGCTGAAGCGGGACAAAAAGGCGAGGCTAGGGCGGAGGGAGATATCTCTGTTGACGAAAAAGCGCGAGAATTGCAGAAGCAATGGGACAAAGCTATGGCCAAAGAGCCGGATGCAAAAATTGAGCCCGCCCCCGAAGATAAACCATCTCATCCTGAAGAGGGTTCTCTTGAGCCGCATGAGCCGGAAGCGGTCAAAGCCGAAAAAACAGAGCCGGAAGCTTTAAAAGAAAAGGATAAGATAGAGCCAAAGGCCGAAGAGCCGAAAAAAGAAGCGGCGAAAATTGAAGAGCCCAAGGAAGGCAAGCAGATTAAGGTTGAACAAAGCGCTCCAGCCGAGCCTCAAAGCGAGAAAAACGAAGAAATCGATAGCGCTAAAAAGATATTAATGGAAAAGGGCGCTTTAAGCGAAGAGCTGGCTAATAAAATGGCGCGAGGCTTGGCGGATGGCAATAAAATAAAAATTTTTAACGAGATTGCCGAATTAACCAATAATAAAAAGGGTTTTGGACCCGAATTTTATGACAATCTTGCCGAAAAGGACATTGATAAGGATTCGGTAAGCGCTTTAAAATATATTTTGGACGGAAAAAATAATATTGCCGGAGCCGGAGGAAGCAAGAAATTAAGAGAATCGATTTTAGAGAATATTAAAAAGACCGGGAATATTGAAGCCAGCATCGCGACGGTTTATAAAGGCGAAGGAATCGAGCATTCCTTGAGGCGCCAAATTGAAGCCAATCCGGAAAAATTCGGATTTGGGAAAACCCTTGATGATTTTAAAGGAAACCGGAAATTATTTACTAAAGCTGTTAGGGATTTTTCCGGCCGCCAGGCGCACGAGATTGCCCTAAAAGGAGGATTAACCGCGCCGGCCGGCAAGGGGAAATTAATGCAGTTTTCTGTCGCCAGGCCCGATAGCGTATCCATTGAAGTATTTTCCACGGAAGTTAAAGAAGGCAAATTGGCGGAAGCTAAAATTTTGATATCTGGCCGTTCCGTTGACGACCGAGTCGTAAGTTACGAGCCAAAGCTAATGGCGGAAGGCGGGAAAGTCAAGGAAGCTGAAGGATTGGAAATAGATAAAAAATATATCGGCAAGAGCCTGTCTGAAGCAATGAGGGCAGAAAATTTTGGCAAGGCTAAAGTGATTGATATGGCCGCCGAGAGGGAAAAACGGGCAAAATTAGCTGAAGAGAAAAAACTTCAGGATACTAAACGCGAGGAAGGAATGAAAAAGGAAGGAGAATTGAAGAAAGCGGTTGGCGCGGAGAACATTGGACAACCGGAAGCAAAGGAAACTCAAAAAGTTCCTGCCAAGAAAGAAGCCCAAGAGATTATCGCCCAGGAAAAGAAAGAGGATCCCGGTAATCGCGGCAAGGTTAGAGAAACTCTTGAGCGAGTAGCGGAAACCACTGCCGTCCAACCCCCGGAAACCGGGAAAAAACCGAGCGAAGTCCAGATGAAAGTTAATGAGCACGCGGTAATAAAGCATTTTGATATCAACCCGGCCGACTATAATAAGATTAAAGACATAACGGCGGCTGAATTCGCCGAGCTCATAAACCAGCGGGACGCCGGAGTGAAAGTGAAAATTCCCTATAACGGCTGGTGGTATGGCAAGAAAGAAAAAGCCGCGCACGGACATTTAAGGGACTATATAATGAAGTACAAGGCGGAAACGAGCGATATGACGGTGGAGCAGGTTTTAAAAACTTACGGAATCAGCCAAGGCGGGGCCGGAACTAGACCCGAGCGGGGCAAGGCTTTGCGGGCAGGGGCGGAAGCCGTAAGAGGCATGCCTTTGACCGAGAAAGAAGGCGCGGATTTATATAAAAGGCAAAGCGAGCGCCAGGCTTCGCAAGAAGCCGGAGAAATCCGTCCGCCAAAGCCAGGCCCGGGAGAAACGGAAGGCAAGAAAACCGGAGCGCAAAGAGAATCAATAGTGCCTAAGTCAAAAGATTGGGGGGGCGATAGGGAAGATAAAGGCGGAATTCCGAATACTGGATCAAAAGGGAAAACTAAAAGCCTGCTAAAAGAATTAGTTGAGAGAGCCTCGGGAATTGAGAAAACCGAAACTCCGGCTTTGAATCTATCTCCGCAAAAATTGCATATGCTTGATGAGATTGTGTCCGGCAGAGCAAAAGAAAATGAAAAAGTGATGAATATAAAAAAGGCGATTGAGGCTGGCAGTTTGACCGGAAAAGATTTTGCTGAATTTTGCGTTTCAAAGTTTTCCGAAGAAAACGCGAATAATAAAGAAATTCTTAGAAATAACGTAAAAATGTATTTAGATATGCTATGCGACCCGGCAATCGCGGAAAAGACAACGAAAAAATCGAGGTCTGAAGCAATTAGATATATTAAGAACGTCATTTTGGCTGTTCAGGAAAGCAAGTAGGGTAAAAAATCAAGAGTTTAAAGAATCCGTAGTATTTTTACGGGTTCTTTTTTATTTAAGAAAAAAAAGTTGAGCTCTTAAATCAGCGGAAGAGATTGGAATTTATGTGAAAATTAATTTAATATTAGCCAAATTATTAAAATGAGCTTAGTATTGACGTATAGCCGAAAATATGCTAAGGTTTCGAGTTAAAATTGCGCGCATTATGTACATATGGTTTATCCCGAAATTCAATAAAAATCCACCAAATACGGTTAAAATTTAGCCAAATTTTTTCTTTTTTTGCTTTTGCGTTTTTACGAACTCAAAAGTAAAGGGGGAACTTGTCCTTTGACAATATTGTATAGTAAATTAACCGTCGGAAATTTCACTTCCGCAAAGGGCGGAGTGATAGCCCGCAGAGTTCGGGTTCCGGCATCTGATCCAGGTAGCGTTCCGGGAGAAAGGCTAGAAAATGAAAAAGTTTCTATCGTTGGCTATGGCGATTCCGTTCGTCGCGGTTCTTGGCGGCTTGAGCGGAATTTTACCCACCCTTTGGTGGGAAAAACATCGGCCAGAAGTAGTGGCCGGCTACCTCGTCATCGTAGTAATCGGCCTGATATTCTTGCAGTGCCGAAAAATTAAACCTCTTAAACCAAAACCGGCTTTCCCGCGCATGGCGGTCATTACTTTCGAGATTAATGGCCCGGGTGGATGCGACGAGGTCGAGGTTTGGGTGATTAGGCTGACCGAGGTTTCTCTCGGGAGATTCTTATCTCCATTACCACCGAACGAAGAGCCCAAGTCGGGGAAGGAAGTAGTAAAAGAACTTCGGCGCGGGATGAGGAAATACTGGGCGGGAGAAAAAAATTCACTCACCAAGAAGACGAAGGGACTTTTGAGGAAAAAAGTCCTCGAGAGGAAAGGGACAAGATCTTCTGTCCCGGCTGAATATAGGAAAATCAATACTGTCAACATTTGCGCCGCAACGCGGTTGGCGGCGATTTTGACGCTTGTTGTTTTTGTTGCGTCAGCCTGCGGGCCGACTCCGATGAATCTGTCGGATATGTACAAGGTGCCGATGCCCGAGGGCCTGCCACAGGCTTCCATCCTCGTCACTTACGTTGCGAATCCTAGTATGGCAATAGCTGATAGTGATAAAAAAGGAAAAGCTATCGGCTGGCCTGGAATTCTTGTAGCTCCGGACGGTTCATACACCGAAGAGCCCGGCCTCCTTCGAGAGATAGGTGGGGTGCCGCACTTTGTTTATATGCTTCCTTACGACCTTGCGTCAAAAAGGGAGTATAGATTCTTCGTCGCTGACCATGCGATGAAGAGATTGGCAAATCACGCTGGCGAAATCCTCCCGTTAAGGACAAATATGTCCGGCAGAAAATTGGACATAAAAAAGTACGGGGATTTTCTCCCAACGCTTGGCGTCCTGGAAAGCCAGGAATTCGTAGCCGCCCTGGAAAAGGGAACCCAGCTTTTCGAAGGGCTTAATCAGCTTATTGAGAAGATGGGAATCCATAAGGTGGCGGATTTGAAATATGCACGAGGCCGCTACGGAGTGATTGGTTCCAATCTTACCCCCGAGATGCTCGAACAGGTGGCTAAAGACGATAAGATCGTCAGCCGTCTCAAAAAGTACCTGGGGAAAGATTGGCAGATATTCTTCACCATTCCGGTGACTTCGTCGACCGGCTTGGGCGGGATGATCCTGTTCTCCAAGCTGATGAAGGCGCCTGGAGATTTGTTCTCGGTCGATACGAATCGGCCGGGATACATGGATGCCAAGGCATCCCGGGAAGATGTGTATTACATCGTAGTCAACATCCTCAAAAAGCTTGGCGTTGATCCGAATAATAAGGCTCTTTGGGATCACATGATGAAAGATCTCGAAAGCTATTAGTATTAGGAGGAGATTGTGAACAAAAAGTTTTTCTGTCTGGTAATCGCTGTCGGGCTCGCCTTCATAGGTTTGAGCCTGACGACTACAGTCGCTTTGGCGGCTTCAACCCTCCCCGATATCGTAGTAAAAACCGAAATCGGGGAAATCACGTTTGAACCTTGGGAGAGGATTAGCGACCGCGCCGTTCAACTCGGCCGGAAGCTTGGCCAAGAACTCTCCAAGCGGGATAAGGCCGAACTTTCTGTCGTCGGCACAACCGCTGATGAAATGAAGGAGCTTGAGGTTTTGGCGGGAGATTACTCCCGGTCAAAAAGCTATGCTCCTGGGTGCGCCGAAGGAAGTCTTGTCCGAGGCGACCTTGTTGCGACGGTTATGAAGCGCGGTGGAAAACTCACCCGGGTTTACAAATATGTAGCCTGGGACGAAACCGAGAAAGGGGTTGAGTTTACTCTTTCAACCGGCGTCAAGTTCGTGTTTCCGCGATGCGGAAACTGGACTCGCCGGGTAGGAAGAATTCCCGAGCCGCCGCCTCCAGTCGAGCCGCCACCGCCTCCTCCGCCAGAAAGCGTCCGGACGCCCGAAGCCGCCCGCGCAAGAATCAAGGCGGGTTTTGAGAAAGACACCGCTGCTTACGTCGGTTATATATTCTCGGAAAAGGGGCACGCCACGCTGTATTGGGGTGCGAATTTTACCCTATACACCCCCCGCCGAGAAATAGGGAGCGGAGCCGCCACGATACAGGGTGGCGTTCGTTTCTCCTACGGTGGATGGAGCGGTACCCCGGGAAGCATCTACCCGAAGTTGAAAGACGCCAAATACGGCGGATATCAACTGGCGACCCAGGGCGGCGGACGGCTTATTAACGGGCCGGACAACGTCCAGGTTTTCGGGGGATACGCGCGGAGGGATGATTCCTTCAGCGCTAAGCAAGTCGACGGGCGGTCAGAAAGTAGCCAGACCGCCGGACAGATTTCCTTGTTCTCGAGCGCCGACCTGCGGACTCCGAGACTGGGGCCGATAAAACGCATTGAGGCTTACCTCCAGGGGAACCTTGAACTCTCTCGGGAAGTCAAGGCAACCTGGAATGGGAAAAAAGTTGATGACGCCACCGGATTTGAAACAACGAATATCGGCGGCGGAATCGACGCTACCCTGTACGAAGGGAAAAAGATTGACGCCGGCGTTGGAGTTCATGGCTCGCATGACTTTAACGACGATGACACAACGGGGCTTGAATTACGGCTTTTTGGGTCGACCAAGAATCGGGCCATAAAGCTGGGCGCAGGAGCGGGCTATGCCTGGAGCAAGCCAGGCAACGGTCCATTCGGCAATCTTATAGCGTCAAGCGACCTGGATCCGATCACTGATTGGTTATGGGATCGTTTGACAGGGGCCGCAAAACCTGCGCCAAAAAATCCGGTCGCGCCCGCGGTCGAGGTTGCGCCGACAACGCCTGATTCTGTCGTTGCCGCTCCTCCCGTAGCTCCTGTTTCTGTTTCCGCCCCATCGGAACCGGTTTTCACTGGAATGTCGAGTCACCGGGCGGATCCGTGAGACTGCTGACACGTTCTTTATTTACGCTTGATTTTCTTTAGGCTTTCTGTTATTGTAGAGAGTCCTGAAATTCAGCGCTAAAACGCGCAAGGAAAATTAGGCGTATTCCTACATTTCAACCAGGCGAACTAAAATCTTCGGATTTTAGTTCGCCTGTCAATATATTTTTTGCAACGCTTAGCCTATGGAAGATAATGCCATTTCAAGAATTATGGCTGAACTTAATGGAAAATTAAGAATTTCAAAAGAGAATGAGATTGGATAGGATAATATCCAATGCCATGCTCTTTGGAAAAATATACCAGAAAACCCGGTCAAACTGGCATTCAGATATTTATATGGAAAAATTTTTCATCTAAATACCTGAATGTCAGGGCGGTGGGAAGGCCTAGCGGGTCTTTTCTCCCGCCAGGCACTTCCATTTTTTTCACTCTTTTCTCTTTATTGGAGGAATCTCATGATACACAAGGCTCTTTGTTTTCTGGTTTTCGTGGCGCTGGCCGCATTTTTTACCGCGGCCCCGGTAATGGCGCAGGACTACGGGTGCAGGAACGCCGGAGACGGAGTGGAGTTTTTCGTCTCCAAATCCTTGGCCGCCAAGTACCTCGGCGGCGGCGTACCGGTATTCGGCGCGGAGATTGAGGGGTGGGACAACAACACCCCAATGACCGCGGCTGGAGATTACTGGGTGGCCAAAGTCAAGGGGTCCTCCTCGGGAACCCAAGACTGGGGCTTTGGCCGCAAGAAGGACGGGTACCCCTGGTACCCGTCGAAAAAGATGGTCGCCGACGGGGCGGTAAAGCAGGGGGACGTCGTTGACAACGGGTTCAACGCGTTTAATTTCCGGACTACCTGCAGGTAGCCGCCCGGGCCCGGCGCCAAACGGCGGATAATCCCGCCACAAACTAGAGTGGGGGCGCGAGAGACTTTTGTCTTTTCGCGCTCCCACCAACCCAACTCCCATGAACGGGAAAGACGGCAAAGGCGAAGCGAAAAATTGAGTTTTCCAAATAAGATTATTAACATGTTAAATACTTTAAAAATTAGCGAAAACCGGCAGCCGCTAATAATTGCTATAAGCGCGTTTTTTATATTAGCGCTCCTTGCGGCCGCCTATTTTCCTCTAAAATCAATCGCGGTTTTGGGCCTGGCTTCGTTTATAATTATTACCGCCATAAAACCTGAATTCGGCTTATATCTTGTGGCCTTATTTTTGCCGGTAATATTTTGGCAGCCTTTATATCCGGATTTCAAAATTGAAACCTCATTTTTAGATTTACTGGCCGCCGCGGCGCTTTTCAGTTTTTTTTTAAGGATCGCTTATTTAAAAGTGATAGCCGGAGAAAAAGTTAAGCTTGAATTGCCGCTTATTATGCCGTTCCTGTTTTTCTTCGGCGCGGCTTTTTTTTCCGGAGTTTTTTCAGATAACAGCTATAACAGCATAATTTACAGCGCCCGCTGGGTGTTATTTCCTTATATTGCTTTTGTTTTCTTTCCGGCCAACGTTATTAAAGATAAAAAAATTCTCCGCAACACGATTGTCTTCCTCCTTATTTCGGTTTTATACGCCGCGTTGATGGCGCTTTTTTCCGTCCAGGAACAAAACATTTCTTTGCTTGATGATATCTTCCAGGGGAAATTTTTCCGCCTCCGCCTTATTAAAATTTTCGGCATTTATCCTTTAGGGGACTTCCAAAATCTTTTAGCCGAGGTGATGCTGCCGGGCATATTCTTTATATTATCTTTGAAGTACTGGATTAAAAGCGAAAGAGCCAAAAGATTCATTAATCTGGGCATGATTTTTTTCACTTTGATTCTTATCGCAACTTTTTCCCGGGGCGCCTGGATCTCGGTAGTTTTAGCGTCAGTGGCCTATTTATTTTACGGCCACCGGGAAAACTTAAAAAAATATCTTGTTTACGCCTTATTTATTTTAATGCTTTCCATTCCGGCCTGGATAAACATGTATAAAATCCAGACCTACTATTATATCGGCGGCCTTTCCAACCAGCAAAAAGTTTTGATGCTTTCTATCGCCTGGAAGGCTTTTAGCGAAAATCCGATTATCGGCCAGGGTTCCGGTGAATTTGTGCATTTGGTCGAGAACAACATCACCTATATGACAAGATACGGAGAAGTTCTTGATTCGCACGGCGTAGTCCAAAAAATAATGGCCGAAAACGGCAGTCTGGGGCTCATCGCTTTTTTCATTTACTCTTTAGCAATATTTTTATTGTTTTCAAGGACAATTAAAAATAATAAAAATGAGCTAAAGTTATTTTTGCCATTAGCCGCCGGGAGTTTAGGAGTCTTTATAATGGAATTTTTCAATACTTCCTATTACCAGGGAAAACTTTGGCTGCCGATCGGCATAACCTTAGCGGCAATAAAATTGCTGGATAATAATAAACAAATAGAAAATAGCGCGCCACTTTCATGAAAAGCGAACAAAAAAAAATTAAAATCATCTACGCTTTGCCCGGCCTCCGCATCGGCGGCGCCGAGAGATTTACGATTGATCTAATAAAAAATTTAGACAAGGAGAAATTTGAAGCAAAATTACTAATACTTGAAGGGGCGAGCGAGGAAGCCGAGGACTGGAGGCGGGAGCTGGAAAACGAAAGAGTTGAGATACTGGATTTAAAAAAAAGGAAAGGCAAAGACAAAATAAAATGCCTGATAAGGTACTATAAAGCGCTTAAGGCCGAGAATCCGGATATTCTCCACGCCCAGCTGTTTACAGCCGATCTTTTCGGCCGCCTGGCCGCCGGACTGGCCGGGATTCCTTTAGTAATCACCGAACAGAATCTTAATTATGTTGACAGCTGGCCGAGGATAATCCTAAAAAGGCTTACTTCGTTCTTGTCAGCTAGGGTAGTCGCCATATCCGAAGCCGTAAGAAATTATCTAATAAAACGCGAGGGAGTGCCGGAAGATAAATTGACGGTGATTTATAACGGGACGGAAACCGAAAAATACGCGTTTAACGAAAGAAGCTATGAGCAAAAAGATAAAATAATAATCGGTTCGGTTGGACGGCTGACCCGGCAAAAAGGCTTTGAATATTTAATCGAAGCGGTTAGCAAGCTGGAATCAGGAATAGAAATTGAATGCCTGATTGCCGGAGACGGGGAAGAAAGGGCTAACCTTGAAATGCTTATAAATAAGCATGGGCTTCAAAACCGGGTAAAATTAATCGGCTGGCAGAAGGCAGGGGAATTTTTAAAAAAGATCGATATTTTTGTTTTGCCTTCCGTATGGGAGGGTTTGGGGATAGCCGTTATCGAAGCCGGACTTTCGGGTTTGCCGGTTATAGCCTCGGATATTGACGGCTTAAGGGAAATTATAACCGATTCTAATCAAGGATGTCTGTTTAAGCCGGGAGACGCGAATGATTTAAAAGAAAAGCTGGAATACCTGATAGGGAATGCTGACGAGAGAAAAAGACTGGGCTGCGGTCTGCAAAGAAATTTACGCGAAAAGTTTTCTATTAAAAAGATCGCCGGAGAGTATGAAGAATTATACCGGAAAATTTTGAATGGCGATAGAAATTAAGCCTTTTGACATGCTATGAAATTAAATAAATTCGAAAAATTCAGCGCCTATCCGATTATCCGAAGGCATTTAAAAACCTCGCTTCCTTTCCTTAACGCGAGGAAAATTTTTAATATCGCCATGTCAAAATTTGAAGAAAAAACCGGAAAAACCGTTTTATCTTCTAAGCCGTTTTTTATTAAAATCGAGCCGACCAACCTCTGTAATTTGAAATGCAAGGGCTGTTTTCATTCGGAGGAAAAAAGGACTTTGGAGAAAATGAATATGCTGGGCGATATGGATTTTGAGATGTTCAAGGGAATTATCGGCGGGCTGGACAAATATTTGGTTAAAGTATCTCTTTACTCGATGGGCGAGCCGCTATTATGCGGGAATATTGTAAAGATGGTTCAATACCTAACCGAGAAAAGAATCGCGAGCGTCATAAGCTCAAATTTAAATTATTTAACTCCGGAATTAGCCGAAGGCTTGGTAAGGGCCAAGCTTACGCATCTTATTATTTCACTTGATGGTTATGATGAAAAATCCTATTTAAGCTACCGGGAAGGCGGCGATTTTAATAAACTGCTGGAAAACATTAAGCTTATACAGGAGAAAAAAAGAAAAGCCGGATCTAAATATCCGCAAATCGAAATTCAAAGCATCCACTTTAAGGAATACGCGGAAAAGGATATTAAAAAAATCAAAGCTCTGGCCGCGGGCTTAAAGCCGGACGTTTTTACCTTAAGGGATGACTATTCTATTTATCTAGGCGACCGGGACAAAGTAAAAGCCAAGAGGTGTTTTTGGCTTTACGGGCATCCGATGTTCCGCTTTGACGGCGTTGTCCAGCCTTGCTGTTTTTATTACCTGGATGAAAAAAATAATTTTGGAAATGTAAAAGACATGGAAGCTGAAAAAATCTGGAATAACGAAAAATTCAAAAAAGCGAGGGAATATTTTAATGCCGGTAAAGCGTCCGGGGAGCTAAAGTGTGAATCCTGCGATTATTTTAAATATGAAAGCCAATAGGTTTGCATAAATATTTATGAATAAGGCCATTCCAAAAGATTTAACCATTGCCATAACTTATCGCTGTAACTTGCGCTGTGCGATGTGCAATATTTGGGCTGTGGAAAATCCGGAGGAATTGCCCCTGGAATTTTTTTCCAATCTAAGCCCGGATTTAAGATACGTAAATATTAGCGGAGGCGAGCCATTCTTGCATCCGCAGATTACCGAAATCATAAAAGCCGTTAAGGAAATTAGCCCTAAGGCAAAAATTATTATTTCCACCAATGGCTTCGCGGTTTCCCTAATAACGAAGAAAATGGCGGAGATTTTAAAAATTGACCCGAAAATCGGCGTTAGAGTGTCAATCGACGGCAGGCGGGAAGTGCACGACGAGATCAGGGGCTTTATTGGTGCATACGATCAGGCGATGGCCGCCATTAACGAACTAAAAGCCATGGGGGTAAAAAATTTAGGCATCGGTTTTACCGCTATGGACAAAAACGTCGGAGAGATTGCCTTGGTTTACGATTTGGCAAAAAAGATGAAGATTCAATTCGCTATCGGCCTGGTTCAGAGTTCTGAAAGCTATTTTAAAAAGAGTGATAACGAAATATTAAAAAAGGACGAGATCGATCAAGGCTTGGATTATGTTATAAATTCGGAACTGCGAAGCAATAATATTAAGAAGTGGCTAAGAGCTTATTTCAGCTTCGGGTTAAAAAATTATTTGTTATATAAAAAGAATATCCTTCCCTGGCAGGCCGGCCTAGACTCATTGTTTATTTCTGCCGGCGGGGAGGTTTATCCTAATCATCTTATCGGCGTCAAAATCGGAAACTTAAAAAATGAGCCGCTTGAATCAATTTGGAATTCAGCCGAAGCGCGAAAATTCAGGAAAGAAATGAGGGCGGGAAAATTCGGAGAAAAATGGGTGATGTGCGCGGTTCGGCAGGCAATGAAAAAGAACTGGCCGAGGGTTGGGCTTTGGATCGCGGCCAATAAGCTAAAAAGAATTATATGATAAGCGCCGTCAGAGTTAAAAAATATATAAGAATCGGTTTTAACCGGATAACGCAGGATCTCGCGACCCGCTTCTTTTTACTGTCAGGAATTAAAATGCCCAATCCGAAACGGGCGTATTATTTTATGACCAGTAAGTGTAATTTTCAGTGCGGGATGTGCCCGCAGTGGAAAATCGGGCTGGAAGAAAAGGCGGAAGAATATATTTCCGAATCCCGAATGCTCGAGCTAATGGACGAAATGGCCGGCGCCGGAATAAAAGAAATCGGTTTTTCCGGAGGCGAGCCGTTAATTTACTCGGACAAGCTGTTGCGCCTTCTGGCTCACGCTAGCCGAAAAGGCATGTATACGCACGTAGCCACCAACGGCAGTCTTATTACCCGCGAATTTTTAGGCGAGTATGATAAAATCGGCGGCGGGCATATCTCTCTATCAATTGACGCTTTAGGGGAGCGGCATAATGAACTGCGCGGATTCGGCGGCGCGTTTTCCGGAACCGAGAACGTCCTTAAATTATTTGAAACCAATAATTACCGCAACATCTTACTAAAAATTAACCTTACTTTGACCGGCGAAAATTTGGGCGAAGCGCCGGCGGTAGTAAAAATGGCCGCGACTAAAAACGCGGTTGTCTTTATCCAGCCTTACGATCCGTATGATTACGCCCATTCGAATGACGCGGCTTATCTGGAAAGCCATTATCCTTTATGGGTGAAGAAGAAAAACTACGGCGAACTGGAAAAGTCTTTGGATGAAATCATGGAAATAAAAAGAGACAGTCCGGAAATTATACTAAATAGCGAAGAGCACTTAGCTGATATAAAACAATATTTTCAGGGCAGGAGAAACATAAAAAAAATATGCTTTTCCGGCTTGGACCAGATAAGTATTTTCCCCCGGGGCGAAATAATGTTTTGTAAATACGGCGTAATTGGGGATTTGAAAAACGCGAGCCTTAAAGAATTTTTAGCAAGCGATAAAAGAAAAGAAGCGGTAATCTCCAGCCTCTCGTGCCCCGAAAATTGTCTTTTGGGCTGTATGTACCGCCCGCGGCTTGGCGATATGCTTAAAAGCGGCCTAAAGCAATTATATAAATTATCGAAAGTAAACTAATGAAAATTTTACAGATCAACAAATATTTTTATTTAAGAGGCGGAAGCGAACGCTACTTTTTCGGCTTGTCAAAAATATTGGAGAATAACGGCCACCAGGTGGCGCATTTTTCCATGAAACACGAGCGAAACCTGGAGTCAAAATACGCGAAATATTTTACGGAAAAGATTGAGCTTGATAAATTCAGCCTAAAGAGCATTATTAAAATATTTTATAACCATGACGCGGTAAACAAGCTGGATAAGCTAATGAATGACTTTAAGCCGGACGTAGCCCATTTGCATAACATCGACCGGCAATTAGGCCCGGCGATAATCAATCTTTTGAAGAAAAGGGGAATCCCGGTAGTTATGACTTTGCACGATTTTAAAGCCTTCTGCCCCAAGGGAACGCTTTATAATAAGCGCGCGCATTGCCGCAAATGCCTGAACGGAAATTATTATAACTGTTTGAAAGATAAATGCATTAAAGAATCTTATCTGAAAAGCGCGCTGGGCATGCTGGAGTTTTATTGGCAAAGATTTTTCCTTATGGCCTACGGGAAAGTTGATACGTTCCACGCGCCGAGCCTTTACATGAAAAATATCGCCGTAAGTTCCGGAATTTCTTCGGAAAAAATATTCGATTTGGTTTACCCGATTGAAGCTCGGGAAGACAGTAATGGGACTGAAAAAGTAAATGAAGAGTATTTGTTATATTTCGGCCGGCTGTCTGAAGAGAAAGGAATTGATGTTTTAATAAGAGCGCTTAGCCGCACAAAAATCGGCATTAAACTAAAAATTGCCGGCGAGGGAGAGCTTAAGGATGGTTTAATGAAGATTTCTGATGCTTTGGGGCTCACTAAGAGAATCGAATTTCTCGGGTTTCAAAATGGCGAAAAACTTGAAAAACTGATCAGCGGCGCTGAAGCGGTTGTTATCCCTTCACTTTGGCCGGAGAATATGCCCTATAGCCTATTAGAATCAATGGCTTCCGGTAAAACGATTATCGCTTCAAAAACCGGAGGAATCCCGGAAAGGATAGTTGATGAATCTAGCGGGTATCTTTTTTCAATTGGCAATATTAACGAATTAGCGGAAAAAATAGATAGCGCCGTTAGCGAGAAAAATGCAATGCTGGGCCAAAAGGCGAGAGACAGTATAAAAAACTTTAATACTAAAAAACATTATGAGGAATTAGTCAAGATGTATAATTCGCTAATATTTGCTAAATTAAAGCATTATTAAGCTAACCCGGGATTCTTGAAATATTGCTGTGTTTATGTTAAGGTTTTAGCGAATTTCAATATAATCAAATAATCAATAAAAACTATGACAGTCAAAAAATCCGTGAAAATAATAATAATTTCTATCATAATCTGCTCTGCCAGCCTTGGGATGTTTTCGGTGCCTACAAGCCAAGCCAGAGTAAGCTCGTATTATTCAGGAGACGCGGCGGTTTATAATGGCCAAATAATTGTTGGTTCCACCAATATGGGCAAATTTGAATTGTTTAGATGGGGTAATAACGGCCTCGTTAAAACCAGCACCTTAAGGCCCGAACCGCTGGAGGATTCCCAATTTTACGATTTGAAATTTAGCGAGGAAAACGGCAGCCTTAATGTTTACTTAACCAGCGGAAGATACTTATACAAATATAACATCGGCGACGTTTATAACCCTATTTTTATTAAAAAAGTTAAGGACAATTCGAACGACGGATGGATTTCCGGCTTCGAAAAGTCCAGCGCGAGAATCGTAACTATCGGCACCAAAGAAACTAAAATTTGGAATGACAACCTTGAGATTATCGACAGTTTCAAAATAACCAATATTGACAACCCTTATAATATAAGATTTTCGGCTGACGGAAGATTTATTATTAACGTAAAAGAGGATAAGGCCGAAATTTTTGACACTGCCGTAAGAAGGATTACCGGCGAAGTTCCGATAAAGACAAACAGCGCGCTGAACCGGAAAGTGTACGCCGGAGATTATATATACGCGGTCGATGACCAGCGGGTGATAGTGTTTGACTATGACGCGGAAATCGTGGGCTCATTTAAGCATACCTCGAATATGGGCTATGACGCGGACGCGATACCCGGAGGCAAGTATGTTTATTTTTCCGACGGGAAAGGGATAGTCAAACTTGATCGGTCCGGTTTAACCGCGGCCGACTGGGTAAATATTGACAAGCTCCCCGTGCAATACGGCTGGGCGATGGGGATGAAAGTTCTGGAAGTGTCCGGCAAAAGTTATATCGTGGCTTTCTGCAATTCTTATATCGGGATATTCGATGAAAAATTAGACCTGGCGAGCTTTTACCGTTCAAGGGAAGAAACCTTCAGCCCGGTGGAAAAAGTTTATTTGGGAATTGACAAGGACCGGGCTCCGAGCGGAAGCCTTATCGCCATCCACGGCGGAGGTTACGGGCAATTCGAAAAGATTTATATTGATTTAGTATATAAACGGGTGGAGACTGTTGCGGGCGAGAAGGGGAGGTTTAGCATTGTAACCGAGGTGCCTTGCGTCAACCTGCGGCCCGAAGAGAGGCCGTTAAAAACCGACATAAGGGTTACCGGCGCCTACACCGGCATAAGCTATAACCTCGGTTTTACCTTGGAATAGATTAAGAGATGAGGCGCGAGCAAATTATATGAAAATAGCATTTATCGGACAAAAAGGGATGCCAGCCAAAGGCGGAGGCGTGGAAAAGCATGTTGAGGAGCTTTCCATCCGCCTGGTTAAGCGCGGCCATGAAGCAATTGTTTATACCCGGACAAACTATACTGAAAGGAAACTAGGCGCTTATAAAGGCGTTAAACTGGTTAGCCTGCCGAATATCAAAACCAAAAGCCTGGACGCTATTACCCATACATTTATGGCCTGCCTGGACGTAATTTTTAGAAAGGATATCGATATCGTCCATTTTCATTCAATCGGCCCCTCTTCCTTGATCTGGCTAATAAAAATTTTTAAGCCAGGCACTCCGATTGTCGCTACTTTCCACAGCCAATGCTATCTCCATAAGAAATGGGGATTGTTTGCCCGGCTGTATCTGAAATTCGGCGAGTATTCCTGCTGCAAATTTGCCGATAAAGTAATCGCCATTTCCGAATCATTAAAGAAAAGGACAGCGGAAGAATATAATGTCTTAAGCGAATATATCCCCAACGCGGTAATGATGAGGAAGAAAAAACTGCCGAAGATAATTAAAGCCAAGTGGGGGTTAGATAAGGATGGGTATATTTTGTCAGTCTCGCGCCTGGTCCCGGTTAAGGGCATACATTATATTATTGGCGCTTATAATGAATTAAAAACCAATAAAAAGCTGGTGATCGCCGGCGATGGAGCTTTTAACGGAGAATATATAGGGGAGCTTGAAAGAAAGTCCGGCGGCAATGAAAAAATAATTTTCACCGGCAACCTTTCCGGCAGAGAGCTGGATGAGCTTTATTCCAACGCCTGCTTATTTGTCCAGGCTTCCGAAGTTGAGGGCTTATCAATCGCCTTATTAGAGGCAATGTCTTTTGATCTGCCGGTTCTGGTTAGCGATATTAGGGGAAATTTGGACGCTTTAGGCGGTAGAGGACTGACTTTTATAAATAAAAATACCGATGACTTAAAGGAAAAGATAAAGTTTGCTTTAGCCAATCCAAAAGTAATCCATAAGCTGGCCAAGGAGGCAAAAAAGCGGGTGGTAAAGCATTATGATTGGGAAGAAAATATTGAAGATGTAATAAGCGTTTACCATGAAGCTATGAGTTTAAAGCAGAAATCGTTTTTTAATAGTTTTTTTGTTTTTAAGGCAATCAAAAAAGTCGCTTTTAGGTGGAAATAATCAGTTCAATAGTTTTATATATTTTTTTTCGTTGGAGGGTTGAATTGTTTGTCAGCTCTTTTTATTTTTCAAGCGCCAGCCCGCCTTTGCAGACGGTTGCGTTTGGAATCAAGGATATTTGTCGTATGAATCGGTTTTCTCGTCGAGTTCAGATTTTGCCGTAAACCATGAAATGAAGGAAAGGAAAAAAATGAAGAAGATTCTGGCAGTTTTTTTATCCCTGGGATTCCTGGCGTTTGCATCAGAAGCGCTGGGTTATAACGAGTGGCCATTAAACGGAACCGCCGCGGGAACAGGCAGTTTCGGTTTTTCGAGTATCGCGGCGTCGGCTAACGCTTACGCCACGGGGTTTGGGCGGGACAGCGTCGAGAGCTACGCTTCCGGCGATCGCTTCAGCCTGACCCTTACCTGGGTGTCGGGCACTGCCTCCGCGAATATCGCGGTCGAGGCGATGTTGTACAAAAACGCCTCGCCTTGGACGATAAGCGCCAGGCAAAGCGCAGTGCTTGCCGCCGGCAAGAGCGTCACGATCGTATTGTCGTGCACTGCTACCGAAGCCAGCGGAGCCCTGGGTGTTGCGTTAGGGTACGCGAGTAACGCTGGAAAGAGCGTTACTTTGAAGTATACCCTGACAAAGCTACCAAAGCTGACCGTCGTTTATCCCAATAAGGCGGTGAGCTTGTCGGCTGGCTCCCCAATTGAAATTAAATGGGAGAAGGGACCGACAATCTCGTCGGTCTATATTGATCTCTATGAAGGGGGAACCTTTAAGGGCCGGATTACTTCGTCGGCCACGGGGACCAGCTATTTCTGGACCCCGGGAAGTAAATTTCCCACCGGTAGCTACCAATTGAGAATTACCGGAGGCGGGGTTTATGATTTTAGCGACAAGCCATTCACCCTGGCTGGCGACGTAAAAATCGCCATCGAAACTCCTGTGGCGGGGACGAAAGTTACAAAGGGCACAAGCGCTTACGTGTCCTGGAGCGCCCGCGGGATGAGCGGGAACGTAAAAATAGAACTTTTCAAAGGGGCTGTGAAGGTGGCAGACATACATACCGCCTTTCCTCCGGGAAACCAAGGCCTTGGATTCATTTACTGGGTACCGGCCGCGAGCCTAGTGGCCGGCACTGATTACTCCGTGTTAATTACGGAGGTAAGGACGGGCGGAGTATCTGCCCAAAGTGCCAAGTTCACTATCCAATAGCTAACGGCAGATATCTGCCATTACGGGCCGCCGCTGACATTTTCGATTAGTCAGCAGGCGGCCTTTTCTTGTCTTTGACGCTTTTTTGTTATATATTCAATTTATATCTTAAGATATAAATTCATTCGCTCGTCCCGCATCCTGCGGGGCTCTCGCTCATATTAATTATGAAATTATATATCAATACAATAAAAAACGACTCAACAAAAATCGAAATTGGGATTTTTAAGGATGGCAAGAAGATTGCTGGCAAGGAAGTTCGTGCGCGATACGCCCAAGCGGAAAAACTTTTACCTTTGATTGATAAAATGTTTGCGGATAAAAGGCTGGCGGCTAAGGCGCGCAAAGGAAAAAAACCGGGGGTTAAAATAATAAAAGGAAAGCCGGGCTTGAAAGATATAAAAGAAATCGCCGTGGCAAATAAAGGCGGAAGCTTTACATCTTTACGAATCGGCGTGGTTACCGCTAACGCTTTGGGTTATGCTTTAGGGATTCGGGTTAGGGGAGTTAGAGAAGGCGAAATAGAAGAGGGCGGTAAAAGAAATACCGGAGCTCGAAAATTTAAGCCGGACGGAAAAACAAACAAGCCGAAAAGTAAAAAAATCCATATTGTTAAAGCCGAGTATGGCAAAGAACCCAATATAACCTTTAAAAACTCATAAATGTGGATTAACTGTTGATAACTTTGTGAATAACTTGAAATTATAAACAAAAAAAATCAGATATTTTTTAAACCCTTCTGTGGAAAACCCGGAAGGGTTTTAAAAATGCCAAAATTATTTTAATGTTAGCTGATATATAGAGTGGGGAAGAGGATTGACAGATGGCATTTTATGGTGTATAGTGGAAACATGATGGTGAAAAGTGGTGAAAAGTGGTGAATTTTAACGAAGAGCTTCTAAAGTGATTATGTTTATCGGCGAATACTCTCACAACATTGATGACAAAGGCAGGATGGCAGTACCATCTCGATTTAGGGCGCTCTTAAAAAAAGGCGCGGTAGTCACCCGGGGATTGGATAATTGCTTGTCCTTATATCCGCGGGATACCTGGAAAGAATTGGCAATCAAATTGGCGGCTCTTCCTTTAAGCCAGGCCAAAGCGCGGGCTTTCGCGCGGCTGATGCTGGCCGGCGCTATGAACGTAGACTTTGATTCGCAAGGCCGGATAGTTTTGCCCGAGTACTTGAGAAAGTATGCCGGTCTTAAAAAGAAAACGATTGTCGCCGGATTGTACGACCGGCTGGAAATTTGGGATGATGAGGCCTGGGAAAAATATAAACAAGGAACAGAATCGAATAGTAATGAAATCGCCGAAGCTATGGCCAGCCTGGGCATCTAACTAAAACCGTTATGGCGAATGACATGTCAGGCGGGAAGCCGGCGGAAGAAAACGCGAATGAGGATACCGGGAGTGATAAAGGCAATATTAACGGAAGCTATCATCATATCCCAGTACTTTTAAAAGAAGCGATAGAATTTTTAAAGCCAGGGCCGGGCGGAAGATTTATTGACTGCACCTTGGGCGGCGCCGGCTATACAATAGAGCTCGCGAAGCGCGTTGGCGATGATGGACAAGTGCTGGCGGTTGACGCGGACGAAATGGCGATAGAGAACGCGAAAAATATAATCCAAAAAAAAGAGTTCAAAAATATTATTTTATCCCATGCGAATTTTAGGAGCCTTTCCAAAATTATTAAGGAGAATTTTCCAGTCTTGCCTTACGGTAAGGCAGGCCAGGGTGCTCGGTTTGACGGTATTGTATTTGATCTTGGGCTATCAAGCGCTCAACTCAAAGATCAAAATCGAGGATTTTCTTTTCAGGTGGACGCGTCTCGGCTAGATATGGCTTTCGGCCTTCCGCCGGATAAGAAAGCAGAAGACGGAAGAGGCGGCGCGGACGGGACGGAAGATGAGCGGGAAGAAGAGGCGGAAAAGAGCCTTTCCACTAAAGATATAGTGAATAATTGGCCCAAGGAAGAGCTGGCAAGAATATTCAAGGAATACGGCGAAGAAAGGTTTGCCTGGCGGATTGCCGAAAAGATTGTTGAGATTAGAAAAAAAATAAAAAAATCGGGCGGTGAAGGAATCGCCACTGTCGGAGAGCTGGTAAATATAATAAAAAGCGCGGTTCCGGCTTTTTACCGGAACGGAAGAATTAATCCGGCGACAAAAATTTTTCAGGCTTTGCGCGTCGCCACTAATGATGAGCTTGGGAGCCTGATAGAAGTTTTGCCCCAGGCGGTAGAAGCTCTAAAACCCGGCGGACGGCTAGTCGTAATTTCCTACCACAGCCTTGAAGACCGGATTGTAAAGAATTTCTTTAAAAAAGAGGCTTTCAAAAAATCCGAACCCGGGAAAGGAAAACTGAAAATTTTGACGAAAAAAGTCATAATTCCCCGGTTTGAAGAAGCTAAAGAAAATCCCCGTTCCAGAAGCGCGAAATTAAGGGCGGCGGAACGGATTTAACCGATTAACAATTTATATTCGATAATTAACCAACTATGTCCTCATTTAAGGAAAAGCTATTAGTTTCGGGAAAGTTGAAAAAACTGTTAAATTTAAAACTTATAAACACGGTCATCGCGGCCTCGGTTGCCGCCACGTTCGGCTTTTACCTTTTTGGGGTCAATTCGCTTTCAATCAAAGGATTTGAACTAAGCGAGATAAATAAGAAAGTAAACGATTTAAATACCGAAAACGCCGAATTAGAGCTAAAAACCATGCAGCTTGAATCCTATGCTTATATTAATGAAAAAATAAAAAATCTAGGCTTGGTAAAAGCTGATAAAATCGATTATATTACGCCTCAAATGGGCGTAGCCAAAAGATGAAACCAATATAACATGCTTGTCGTGCCCCGTCCTGCCCCGCAATGAGCGGGGCGGGACGGATAAAACAAAATTGAAAAACAGAAAAACATGAAGGAATGGAAAAAAAACAAATCTTCCGCCCGGCCAGACAGGAATGAAAAGGCTAAAAAAAATAATCGCGCGAATATACTCCTGGCGATTATTTTTTTGTTAGCCGGCGGCATCCTCTATAAGCTTTATTATCTGCAAATAGCCAAAAGCGAATATTATACCGGCCTGGCGTCAAACCAGCATGATGTTTTCAAGAAGCTTCTGGCCGCCCGCGGAAGGATTTTTATCGAAGATTCCGGGGAAGACGGGAAAAAAGAGCTTTATCCGATGGCGACCAATAAGGATTTCGCGACTTTCTACGCTAAACCGGTTGAAATTCCGGCCGAGAAAGCGGCGGAAAAAGCAAAAATATTATACGATCTTTTTGACCGCGCCGCGAACGAGAAAGAGGCCAGCGAGGAGATCGATAAGATAAGAAAAGAAAAAGAAGAAAAAAATGAGGCCGTTGACGAGGAATACCTGGAAATGAAAAAAGAAGCCGATCTTAAAACCCGCGAAGAAAAAGGGATAGCTAATTATACAAAAACTCTTTCCAAAGATAACGACCCCTACGAAGCCGTCAAGAAAAAAGTCGACGAAGATGTTTTAAAGCAAATATATCTTGCCCTGGAACAAAGCGAAGGGCGGAATTTTAGTTTGGATGAGCTGGAAATTAAAAATAATAAGCTGTATGTTAAGCGGGAAGGCAAAGAAGCCGAATTGATTGTCGCCGGGTTCGGACACGCGATGGAAACGTACCGTTATTACCCGGAAGGCAATATCGGCTCCAGTATTTTGGGCTTTGTCGGTTATGAAGGCGACGGAAAAGAAGGGCGCTACGGACTGGAAGAATACTTTAATGAAGAGCTATCCGGGAAACCGGGGTCGCTTCAAACTGAAAGGGACGCGGTCGGCGATTTAATAATAATAAATGACCGCCAATACAACCAGCCGGTTACGGGAGCCGATATTGTCCTTACTATTGACCGGAACATCCAGTTTGCCGCTTGCCAAAAATTGAACGCGGCGGTCGCGCGGCACGGAGCCGACGGCGGAGCGGTGATAATTTTGGAGCCGAAAACCGGAAAAGTTTTAGCTATGTGTTCGGCACCGGATTTCGACCCTAACAATTATAACGACGTGCAAAATATCAGCAGTTATAATAATTCAGGAGTTTTCGACCAATACGAGCCGGGCTCAATTTACAAATCAATTACTATGGCCATAGCGCTCGACCAGGAAAAAATAACGCCCGACACCACCTACACCGATACCGGAGTGGTAAAAATCGCCAAATATGAAATAAAAAATTCCGACTTGAAGGCCCATGGCGTCTGCAGTATGACCAAGGTATTAGAACAGTCTTTGAATACTGGAGCTATTTTCGCTATGCGCCAGGTCGGGCCGAAAATTTTTTCCGAGTATGTTAAAAATTTCGGCTTTGGCGAACGGACCGGAATTGAATTGGAGTCGGAGAGCAAGGGCGATATCCGCAACCTTTCATCCAAAATGAATAGCGACCTTTATGCCGCTACCGGATCTTTCGGGCAAGGAATAAGCGTTACTCCTCTGCAGATGGTCGCGGCTTACGCAGTCATAGCTAACGGAGGCAGTTTGATGAAACCCTATATTGTCAAAGAGATAGTCCAGTCGGACGGGAAGAGGATAGCGGCCGGCCCGAAAGAAGTCCGAAAAGTTATTTCCTCCCGCGCCGCGACTTTAGCCGGAGGCATGATGGTGAATGTCGTAGAGAACGGCCACGGGAAAATGGCCGGCGTCAAAGGCTATTATGTCGCCGGCAAGACCGGAACCGCCCAGATCCCAAGAAAGGATGGACGCGGGTATGAAGGGAATTCGCATGTCGGCTCTTTCGCCGGTTTCGCGCCGGCGGATGACCCGAAGTTCGTTATGATCGTAAAAATCGACCACCCGCGCGACGTAGAATGGGCCGAGTCTTCGGCGGCGCCTTTATTCGGGGAGATTGCCGAATATATTTTGCATTATTACAAGGTGCCGGCGACAAGAGAGGTTAAGTGATTATTTCTCTGGCTCGTTCATGAAGAAAAAGAAAAAATCGTGGTATAATATTAATATGAAGCCGTTAATACAATATATACTAAAAGTACAAGGAAAGCGGATTTTCCGGAAATATAAGCCCGACGTGATAGGCATTACCGGAAGCGTCGGGAAAACGAGCGCTAAAGAGGCGGTTTTTATCGTGCTCAAAAATAAATTTTCCGTCCGCAGAAGCATTAAAAACTATAATAATGAAATCGGCCTGCCTTTGACTTTGATCGGCGAAGAGGCGAAAGGCAAAGATTTTTTCGGCTGGTTCAAGGTTTTTAGCCGGGCCTTAGCCCTTACTTCCCAAACCGATAAAGATTATCCTAAAGTAATGATTTTAGAGATGGGCGCCGACAAGCCGGGCGACATCGCCTATCTATTAAAAATAGTAAAATGTAAAATCGGGATGATAACCCGGATCGGCGAATCCCACCTTGAGGCGTTTAAAACCGTTGACCGGATTAAAAAAGAAAAAGCTTTAATTGTCCGCGAGCTGGAAAAAACCAACTGGGCGGTATTGAATTTTGACGATGAGCGGATTAAGGATATCGCCAAAGACGTTAAAGCTAATTATATTTCTTACGGCATCCATGAAAAAGCCGACTTGCAGGCCTCGGAAATAAATTTGATGAAGATTGATGCTCGTAAAAACGATAAAGACGCGGAAGGCCGAGAAAAGCCGGAACTTGGCGCAAAAAGCTACGGGCTAAGTTTTAAGATGCTCTATAAAGGTTCGGCCGTACCGGTTATTTTAGAAGGAGTGGCGGGACAATCCGCCATTTATGCTTGTCTGGCCGGAGCGGCGGCCGGTATAATTTACGGGATGAATTTAATTGAAATAACGGACGCTTTGAAGAATTACAAAAATCCTAAAGGAAGAATGAATTTTATCCCCGGCGTTAAAAGGACATTAATTTTAGACGACACTTACAATTCATCTCCTCAATCAAGTTTGGAAGCTTTAGAGGTTCTGTCAAAGCTAATGCCCGGCAAAAATGCCCGGCGCTACGCGGTTTTCGGCGATATGCTTGAGCTAGGAGAATATACCGAAGCCGGACACAGAGAGGTCGGGGAAAAAATCGCGGAATTGGAAATTGATGAATTAATCGTCGTTGGAGAAAGGTCAAGAGATATTGCCCGGGGCGCGAAGCAGGCCGGAATGAGCGACGATTTTATTTTTCATTTTTCCGGCAATGAAACCGCCGCCGTTTTCTTGAAAGAAAGGATAAAAGAAGGCGATATAATTTTAGTCAAAGGCTCGCAGGCCGTTCGGATGGAA
Organism: Patescibacteria group bacterium; assembly: GCA_041661505.1. NCBI lineage: Bacteria > Patescibacteria group bacterium. The sequence goes on from JBAZUF010000004.1 coordinate 139,339, forward strand.
AAGGTCGTTAAAGAATTAATGGCTGATCCTTTGCGCGCCGGAGAACTTTTAGTCCGGCAGGGTGAAGACTGGGCTTAAGACTGGACACGGGCGGCGGGAGGGATGTAGAATAAAGCCGGTAAAATAACAGGCATGACAAAAAAGAAAAAAGAAAAAGTTATTGTCGCTATGTCAGGAGGAGTGGACTCATCAGTTTCCGCTCTTCTTTTAAAAAGGGCCGGCTTTGAGGCGGAAGGTATTTATATGAAATTGTCCGGAGCCAATCCCCAGGCTGAAAGCGCGGCGCGGAAAGCGGCTAAACAACTGGGGATAAAATTCCGGGTGGTTAACTTATCCAGACAATTCAAGAAAGAAATCATTGATTATTTTATTTCCAGCTATGAAAAGGGCCAGACTCCTAACCCTTGCGTTAGATGCAACCAGCGAATTAAGTTCGGCGAACTTTTGAAGGCCGCGCGGAATTTGGGCGGAGATTTTTTAGCGACCGGGCATTATGTTCAGTCTTCAATTTCAAATTATCAATTATCAATTAACGACCAGAGTGCGCCGGCGCTCGTTAAACCGCCCAAAGCCATTAAATTATCAAGAGCAAAGTTTAAAGACAAGGACCAGTCATATTTTTTGTATACGCTGACGCAGAAGCAGCTGGCGGGTGTATTATTTCCGCTGGGAGATATGGCTGATAAAGATGAGGTGCGGAAAATTGCCGATGAAGCTGGCCTGCCTTATATTAAATCCGAAAGCCAGGATATCTGTTTTCTTTACTGTAACCCGCCTCTTCGGCGGACAGGCGGCCGGGCTATCCAGCATAACGAATTTTTGCGCAAGCATATAAAGCTTAAACCCGGGCCGATCATGCTGATCGAAAAACCGGAAAAGGGCGCGGAAAAATTAAAGGGCAAGGAGACGCTAAATTACGGGCGGACTGTGTCGGCGCTGAAATCCGGCAAAGAAGAGGTAAAGCACCAAGGCTTGCCTTTGTATACCATTGGCCAAAGGAGGGAAATAAGGATTGGCGGAACCGGGCCGTATTATGCCGCTAGGTTTGACGTTAAGAAAAACATTTTATACGTAGTAAAAGATTTTGACGACCCGATTTTATATAAAGATGAACTGACGGCTAAAAACGTGAACTGGATTTCCGGCATTATTCCAAAGATGCCTTTTAAATGCGAAGCCGTAATCCGCTACCGCCACGCGCCGGTAAAGTGCACGGTTATGAAGGCGGGCCTTAAACCTGGCTTAAGGAAAAAGGGTAATAATAAAACTAACAGAAGTAAAACTCTTAAAGTTAAATTTCAAAAACCCCAGCGCGCCATAACGCCTGGCCAAAGCATAGTTTTTTATAAAGGCGAAGAGGTTTTGGGCGGGGGTATAATCGGGTGATAAATCTCGCTAATAAAAAAACGCCCGGGCCAGGCCGCGAGGCGAATTTTAAAGACTAATTAATTTTAAGCCCGGCTGCCTTCCAATACTTTAATCCTCGCTTCATGGTCATCAATTTTTTCCTCTTGTCTTTTTCTGGCTCCGAGCGAAGCAGAAAGTTCAGCTTCGTTATTTTTTAGTAATTTTGTTATTTGGTCTTCCTTGGTTACCAACTTATCAACATACTCCTTGGTAACCATTTTTTCCCTTATGTCTTTTAGTTCTGCTTTGAGTTCCTCCTTGGTAACCATTTTTTCTCTAATATCTTTTGTTTCATTTTTTACTTCTTCTTTTACGATGGTTTTTATGGCAGGCAAAAGAACCTGATCGGTAAATTCAGTCATGTACCCCGCCATATTTTTAAGAGTCAGCGGGGCATCAATGTCTAAGTTACTTTCTCCGTTGCCAATTTCGTTATTAATTGCGTTATCCATATAATTATAAAAGATGTGGATATTTTAAAATTATATCAATATAACAAACTCTTGTCAAAACTAATAAAATTCGCTATAGTTGAATAAATTTACGCTATATAATAGCTATAAAACTATGACCTCAAAAGAGCTAAGACAAAAATATTTAGACTTTTTTAAATCCAAAGGGCACGCGATTATCCCTTCAGCAAGTTTAATTCCGGAAAACGACCCGACGGTTTTATTTACGACCGCCGGCATGCATCCTCTTGTGCCTTACTTAATGGGCGAAAAGCATCCCTTAGGGAAAAGAATCGCTGATTGCCAAAAATGCATTCGGACGACTGATATTGAAGACGTCGGCGACAACCGGCATTTAACTTTTTTTGAAATGCTCGGCAACTGGTCTTTAGGCGACTATTTTAAAAAGGAAGCGATTGAATGGAGCTGGGAATTTATGACGAGTAAAGAATGGCTCGGGCTTGATCCGAAAAGAATTTTTGTTACTGTATTCATGGGCAATGACGATTCTCCGATTGACGAAGAGTCGATTGGGCATTGGAAAAGGATGTACGAGAGCGTAGGAATGAAAGCTGATGTGTGCGATTATAATAAACCCATCGCCAGTAATGTGGATTATCGGATTTTTCCTTTGGCCACTAAAGATAACTGGTGGGGGCCGGCTGGCGAGACCGGACCGTGCGGACCTTGCTCGGAAATGTTTTACGACGTCCGTCCGGAGGCCGGGCCGCTTGAGCTGACCTTTGACGAAGAAGTTGACCGCGGAAGGATTATTGAAATCTGGAACGACGTGTTCATGGAATTCAATAAGACCGGACCGGGCAAATTCGAAAAACTGCCGGCCGCGAATGTTGATACCGGCATGGGGCTAGAGCGCACCCTGACTGTTTTAATGGGCAAAGCCAATGTTTTTGAAACCGAAATTTTCGCCAATGAGTTTAAAAGAATTTCCGAGCTGTCGGGAAAACAATACGGCCAATCAGATGAAATAAATAAAGCCATGCGGATTGTCGCCGACCATCTTAAAGCCGCGACATTCATAATCGGCGATGACAAAGGCATAACCCCGTCGAACGTCGGGGCCGGCTATATTGTCCGCCGTTTAATAAGACGGGCAGTGCGCTACGGAAAAATGCTCGGGATTACGGAAACCCCTTGGACTAAAGAAATTGCTAAAGTCGTGGCTCACGACCTGGGCGATATTTATCCGGAAATAAGGAAAAATATTGATTATGTAATTGAACAATTGAATGAAGAAGAAGCTAAATTTACAAAAACACTGGACAAGGGGCTTAAAGTAATGCAAGGGATAAAATGGAAAGAGATAAAAGAACTGGGTGACCGCGAAGACCCCGAAATTCTTAATAAGGCTAATGCAAAGATTGCGTTTGATTTATACCAGACTTATGGTTTTCCCCTTGAAATGATTGAAGAAGAACTATTTAAAGTAGGAATGTATATTGATGACAAAGAATTTAAATTACAGCTAGAAAAAGGTTTTAAAAAAGAATTAGAAAAGCACCAGGAGCTGTCCCGTACCGCTTCAGCCGGAATGTTTAAAGGCGGGCTGGCGGATGCCGGGGAACAATCAAGGAAATACCATACGGCCACACATCTTTTACTGGCCGCGCTAAGAAAAGTGCTGGGCGACCATATCTATCAAAAGGGATCGAATATTACCGCCGACCGTTTGCGCCTCGATTTTAATAATCCGGAAAAAATGACGGTGGAGCAAATTAAGCAAGTGGAAGACTTGGTAAATGAAGCGATTAAAAAAGATTATCCGGTCATAATGGAAGAGCTGACCCTGGATGAAGCCAAGCAAAAAGGCGCGCTCGGAGTTTTTGAATCCAAATACGGCGAACGGGTGAAAGTTTATACAATCGGGAAAGACGGGGACGTCTTTTCAATGGAAATCTGCGGCGGCCCGCACGTAGAGCATACCGGCGAGCTGGGGGTATTTAAAATCCAAAAAGAAGAAAGCTCATCCGCCGGAGTTAGGAGGATTAAGGCGGTTTTGGAATAAATTTTCATTTAAGCTCAAATATATAAATACCCGCTGTCTTCAGCGGGTATTTATATTGTCAAACGAATTTATAGCTTTAGGGCAGGATGGCATCTTGCGGCGCGACTCATCCATGTGATATGATTTCTTATAATATATGCTTCATAAGAGAATATTTACCATTTTTTTTCTCTTCACCTTTATTTTTCAGGGGACTTTTATTATTTTCAAGCCGGCTTTAGGAGCCGAAGAAATTCCAGCCGAACCAGCGGCCGGGGAGAGCGAGGCTGGCGCAAGCGATAATAATCTACCGCCGGATAATAATACTACCGAAAATAATGAAATTATTGGACTGGGAAATGAAAATCCAGATGGAGAAAGCAGTCCGGTTGACGCGGAGACTCCGGCTGATAATAATACCGAAAACAACGAAGCTGTCCCGGAAGCCGCTCCGCAAGAAGAAGCTTTAACTTTGGATGAAGATCCGGATTTGCCGGTTGATAGGAACGGCGAAAATACATTTTGCAAAAATTGCGACTTAAAGCAAACTAACGGCGCTCTAAATTACACCTACCATTTTGAAATTCCCAAAGGGAGAAACGGAATAGAGCCGGAAATTAATTTAATTTATTCCCAGCTAAACCGGGCGGCCGATTCGATTGCCGGTTACGGGTGGGAGCTGAATACCGGGGGATATGTTGAGCGGGAAAAAAGGAAGGGAATTGAAGACATATACAGCTTAAACGAATTCAAGCTGAATTTTAACGGCGGCACAAGCACCCTTTTACCGGTTGATTTAACCGACAGCACGCACGGCCAATACGGGGCTAAGGCCGAGGAAGCGTTTTTCAAGTATGAATTTTTAGATAACGATAGCTGGCTCGTAACCGATACCCGGGGAACTAAATATTATTACGGCCAGAGCGCCGGTTCCCGGCAGAATCCGACCGGCTATACTTATAAATGGATGCTGGATAAAATAGAGGATACTAACGGCAATTTTGTTAGTTTTTCTTATCATAAAGATTCGGGGCAAATTTATCCGGAAGAGATCGAATATACGAAGCATGGCGAAGAAGAGGGAAAATATTTAATCCGCTTTGAGCCCTTTGCAACAGGTACTTCCACTCCGGCCAGCAATTATTCATATTCAAGCGGAGCCGAAGTGAATACCCGCTATCGGGTCGATAAAATAACGGTTACGGTTATCGGGGAAAATAATGACGATCCCATTAAAGAATACCGGCTTGATTACGGAACCAAATCCTTAATCAGCTATGATTTTTTAACCTCTATCCAGGAGTTCGGCTGGAACGGAAGCGCCTTCGAAAGCCTTCCCGAAATTGAATTTGAATATAATGACGGAGGAACCGGCTGGGATTATTATAATAACAATTCCGGCTACCCTTTTGATATTAACCCGGTTTCACCTTATATTTGGGGAGATTTAAACGCTGACAGCTATGATGATTTTTCCCGGCTGGAAAGCGGCAAGACGGTGGTAAAGAGCTACTTGAATAATACCGGCGCTTGGTGGAATTACACGGATAACTGGCAAATGCCTTATGAGGAAGGCTTGTATGATCACCGGAATAACCTGCTTTTAGATATTAATAATGACGGATACGCCGATTTCCTAAGCTTTAATAATTATTCATTGCTTGATGTTTATATTAATAACAAAACGGACGATTGGGGCGGCCGGCAAAGCAGTTCGGGCTGGTACGCTTACTATCCTCCTAATGGCGCGGTTATCTACGCCGACGCTAACGCTGACGGATTGGCTGATACTTTTAGCTATAGCGGGTGCGGCGGGTCTACCTGCTATATAGCTCCTATATACAATAACGGGACAACCGGCTGGAGCGCTTCTGGCCAAGGGCCTGAAATCTACGAAAGCAATAATACCAGGCTTTTGGATTATAATAATGACGGCTTAAGCGATATTATCGAATGGAATAGCCAGCGAGCGGGAAAATTAATAACCCAAATCGGATCCGAAGACTGGAGAGAAGAAAGTTTTTTCGTGCCCGGACAAAACACTGATTATCTGGGAAATACCTTGCCTTTCATGTTCGCCGATATTAACGGGGACGGGCTTACGGATTTAATTACGCAGGGCGCAACGTCAACTGAAAAATTTTATTTCAGCAACGGCAAAAACGGCTGGTCCGAAGCCGGTGATGATTGGAGTGAAGGCCTTAATCCAATATATCCCGTTCATCACTGGTTTGTTGATCAAAATAATGACGGCTTTACCGATATTATAAGCAGTTCCCGGGAACTATACCGAAACAATACCGCCCAGCCTCCTTACACTTTAAAGAAAGTTAAAAACAATACCGGCGGGGAAGTCGATATAAGCTATAAAAACGCCAAGTCGTATGATAATAATTCCAAAATGAAAAGCGACATGTTTGTCGTGGAAAAAATCAGCTATTACGACCGGGAGGAAAAAAAGGAGGAAAATACTTACTCTTACGAGGGCGGCGCTCATCTGCGGGAAGAGGACGATCCTTTCAGCTGGGAGTTCAGGGGATTTAATGAAATAAAGACTGCCGACCGCGAAGGCAATTATACCCTTGAATTTTTCCATCAGGGAAACGAAACCGCCTCTTCGACCGGAGAATTCGAAGACCATATTTCGAAAAAGGGAAAAATATACCGCCAAGAATCTTATGACGCGAACGGCAACCTGTATTCACTGCGGATAAATAAATACGATAAAACAGATTTGGGAGACGGACGGTTTTTCCCCAAGCTGGTTAGCGCGTTAACTATTGATTATGACGGCAACGAAAGCTATAGGGCTAAAGCCAGCGCTTTCCAATACGACAGTTTCGGAAATATTACCAATAAAATAGATTATGGCGAGGTTAACTCCATAACCGGAAGCGGCGGATTTGCCGATACCGGAACCGATCTGGCTTCAACGACTATCAGCTATATAGCCAGTACGACTCCGAATATTGTCGGCCTGCCTTCGCGCGAACTATTGGAAAACCAAAGCGGAAACAAAGTTCGGGAAACGAAATATTATTATGATAGCTTGGCTTTCGGAAGCGTAAGCCGGGGAAATTTAACCAAAGAAGAAAGATGGAAAACCGGAACCAGTTATGTTGATATAGAAAAAACCTATAATAGCTACGGCCTTATAACCGAGGAAAAAGACCCTAGGGACAAAGCGGCCAGCTTTACTTATGACAGCAGTAATTTAATGGTCGCCACTTCTACCAACCCGCTTAGCCAATCAACCGGGTATTATTACGACTATTCTTCGGGAAAACCGATTAAGACGATTGATCCCAATGGGCGCGCTTTTGAAATAGTCTTGGATGCTTTCGACCGGGTAATCGAAGAGAAACAGCCGGATATTGATACGCCGTCCACCCTGGTTTTAAAATCCAGCTATGAGTATGACGATACCGGCCTGCCGCGGATGATTAAGAAGACCGACTATCTTACGGCCAGTTCGAGCGTTGAAAGCTATACCTATCTTGACGGATTCGGCCGGAAAATTCAGGAAAGAAAAAAGTCCGAAGAAGAAAATATTTATTCGGTAAAAGATTACGCCTACAATAGCCGCGGATTATTGGATAAAGAGACCTTGCCTTATTTTATCTCCGGAGCCAGCTCAACGCCGATGACCGCGACCAGTACTTTGCATATCCTTTATTCTTATGACCCGCTTCAAAGAGTAATGGCTGTAGTGAATAGCATAGCGACAACCACCAGCGCCTATGACGATTGGAAGGTAACCGTAATTGACGGCGAAGAGAAAGAAAAAGGCCTTTACAAAGACGCTTATGATAATTTAGTCCGGGTGGATGAGCATAACGCGACCTCTACCTATTCGACTTATTACGAATATAATCTTTTAAATAACCTTACAAAGATTACCGACGCGCTGGGCAACGTCCGAAACTTCACTTATGACGGATTAGGAAGAAGGCTAACGGCCGAAGACTTGCACGCGGCTGGGGACGGGACTTACGGAACCTGGACCTATACTTTTGACGATTCAGGCAATCTTGATTCGTCCTTGGATCCGAAATCGCAAACCGTAAATTACGCTTACGATGATATTAACCGAATTTTGACTGAAAATTACGCCGGCCAAGCCGGAACCGAAACAAGCTATGGCTATGATGCCTGTTTAAATGGAAAGGGAAGGCTCTGCTCGGCGACAACTACGGCCAGCGTATTGAATTTGTCATATAATCCGCTGGGCCTGGTTTTAAGCGAAAGGAAAACTATCGCAACGACTACTTATGAAACGACGTACGATTACGACCGCCAGGCAAACCAAGCCTTAATAATACTCCCGGATGAAACGGAAATAAAATACGAGTACAATTCCGCGGGCCTTTTGGAGAAAGTTTTAAAAAAAGAGGCCGGGGAGGCCCAATACGCGGACGTGGTTTTGGATTATGACTATTCTCCCTTGGGGCAGGTTGCTTTTAAAGAAGATAATAATGGAAACGTAACCTACGCTAGTTATGACCCGGATAAGCTCTACCGGCTAACGAATAAATATACCCTAAAGCGCCAGTATGAAGAAATGGGGCTTTTAGGAGAAGGCATGAGTCTGGTTGAAAGTCCGCCGGAGTCTGTACCTAGCGGCGAATTAGTCCGGGACGGTTTGGCAATAGCCAATTCCGACGGCTCAATTACTTTAAACAATCCGGTGGAATTAATAGATAAGAGGGATAGAAAAAGCGAATCCTATCTCATAGGCTATGCCCCTGACGGCAAAAGAATAGTTAGGGGGAATTTTTACGGCGGAGATATTAACTATTACGACGGGCAAACGGCAAGCTTTGAAAAAATCGACACTTCTTTAATTGAAGATGGCGGCGGCCTTCCTGTCGGCGAGGAAGGCTGGAGGATGGAAAAAGCCAGCTACCATGCCCGGCTGAAAAAGAATCTGGAAAATGACTTTGTAACTTTTATTAATCAGGGCTGTGAGCTGTCTTTTTCGCTTTTGGGAAAAGACGGCTTAAATATTAAAGCGGAAAAGACGAGCGAAGGGAAGTGGACTGATAAGCAGGCTGTATATAAAGACGCCCTCGGGAAAGGTATCGATCTGTCAATCAGCCTGAATAACGAAGCGCTGATAAAGGAAGCGGTAATTAATAACCTAGCCTCCCTCGGCAGCCTTAAAGGAAAAGAATATTATGAAATTCCTTTTAAGCTTACTTCCAATAAAAAAATCGATATAATAGCCGCTGGCAAAAAATTAAGCGAGGCAGGCAGTATTTTAACTGGTGAAGGGGCGGAAGTTGTTGACGAAGACGGAATAAAATCATATATCTGGGCGCCTTACGCCAAAGACGGCTCGGAAATTATCAATAGTAAAAATATCGAAATTTTTTATGAGATTAAGAGCGACGGAATTTATCTTACGAAAAAAATACCGGTAAGCTGGTTAAAAGAAGCTAACTTCCCGGTTAGAACTGACGCGACCGTAAGCTATTATTCCGGAGCCGGGGACGGCCGGGTTTCCAGCGACGGCTACTCAACCTGGACCCGCTGCCGGAATGAGACTATGGGTAGTTTTGCCGGCCCGACAGTAACTGATGATTATGCCGCCGGCTCATCATTTGTATCTTCGACATGCAGCGTGTTAAGGGGATTTTTTCCGGTTGACACGTCCGCCCTTCCGGAAAACGCGGTTATCAATTCGGCCATAATGAAAATGTATTTACTGTACGTTTATGACGCGGATAATGATGGAAACGATTTTATGGTCTTAGTCCAATCTTCCCAGGCGACCACCACTACTCTTACGGCGGATGACTTTGAGCAGGTTGGAACAACCGAGGGCTCTGACCGGCTAGACCTTACCGGTCAGGCAACCGGGGAATATAAAAGCTTTACTCTGAATGGAACCGGACTGGGATGGATAAATAAATCCGGCAATACTATGCTCGCCCTGCGCGATGGCCACGACCTGCAGGACGAGGAGCCCTCACCCGGTAATTATTTCTACGCGTATTATTCCGAAGAAGCCGGCACTAGCAAGGATCCCTACCTGGAAGTCGTATATTTTGACGATTCGAGCGCGCCTTCCGCCCCCTCCTCCCTCCAAACCGAAGGCGAAACAAACCCGGGATCAGTTATCGACCCCACTCCGGAATTCTCGGCCATATATAACGACCAGGACAACGGGGACGCGGCCTTCTACTACCGCATCCAAATCGCCGCTTCGGCCAACTGGACTAATTTAATTTGGGACTCG